>NZ_JBSHNS010000412.1:0-53134 GCF_053601635.1 Pontimicrobium sp. MEBiC01747 | reverse complement strand
GCTAAGACCATTTCAAAAAGTAAGTTATAAGCGTTTTATAAGTGGAACTAACAATATAATAGCCACTAACAACTTCGATAGCTTTGTATACCAATTAAAACCATCGGTATTTGAAGGAGTAAAAGGATATGATTTGTATGTAGAGCTAAGAGAGTCTAAAAAAACAACAGTACTACGTTTTGGATTGCATTACGATGGTTTGTATAAAAGTGCGCTTTTGGCTAACATAACAAAAAAGCAATTGCTTTTAAAAAATGATATAGTATCATTAGATTTAATAGCAGGAGATAATGTAAGGTATAATTTTGAATATTATATAGACAAAGGATTTTATTGGAGTGTAGGTGTGCGTTCTCGTTATAATGAGTTTGATAAAGGAGTGGCAGCAGCAGCACTTTTAAATTCAGATGAACAAAACAACTTAGAAGTCAATAAAATAGATGTAAAAATAGCAGATTTAACCAATCAAGTATTTGTGCAAACACAATATAAAAATGATCTCACTTTAACGCTAGGAGCAGAGCATAAAAAATATAAAATAACAACAGAAACAGTAACCTCTTCAGGAAATCAAGATAAAACTATTTTTGATAATAGCGATTATGTAAGTGTCTTTGCAAATTTTAGATTCGATTCTTTTGATCATCGTTATTTCCCAAAACAAGGATTTTATTTTAATGGAGATTTTAATTTATACTTATATTCATCAGACTATAATAATAACTTTTCAGAATTTTCAATAGTAAAAGCAGATCTAGGATATGCCCATGCGTTTTCTTCTAAACTTAGTGCTAATATTATAGCAGAAGCAGGGACAAAGATTAATGCGCAAAATAATACGTATTTAGATTTTGTTTTAGGAGGATACGCTAAAAATTTCATTAATAATTTTAAATCTTTTTATGGATATGATTATTTGTCCATAGCGGGAGGTAGTTTTATAAAAACAACTTTAAATATAGACTACGAAATATTTAAGAAAAACCATATTACATTTGCAGCAAACTACGCTAATGTACAAGACGACCTATTTAGTTCTACAGATATAGATTGGTTTTCGCTACCAGAATACTCGGGATATGCTTTAGGGTATGGAGTAGAAACATTTTTAGGCCCAGTAGAAGCAAAATATACATGGTCTCCAGAAACAAAGAAAAGTTATTGGTTTTTCAACCTAGGATTTTGGTTTTAGCTCTTATCTAAAAAGATTGAAGGAATGTTATATTTTATAAAATCCAAAAAAATCACGATATTTGTTTAATAATGAAATACTATTGGCAAGACATACTAACTTTTTTAAAGTTTCTTATTAAAAGAAACCCAGAATGATTTACCCTGTATTTATAATAAACCATTGTTTAATTAATAATACAAATCATTATGCCATTTTATCATAAATTAGGAGAAATTCCTCATAAAAGACACATACAATTTAGAAAACAAGACGGTTCTCTATATTATGAGCAGCTCTTTGGAACTATAGGTTTCGATGGGATGTCTACTAACTCATACCATGAGCAGAGACCAACACAAGTAAAAGCTATTAAAAAGCAATATAGTGTAGCTCCAAAAATAGCTAAGAAAAACCATATGCAATCCTATCGTTTTAGAGGATTTCAAGTAAAGCCAGAAAACGATTATTTAGAAAGCAGAAAAGCAGTGCTAACAAATAGCGATTGTACTATTATTTTAGCAGCACCAAAACAATCTACAACAGATTATTTTTATAAAAATTCTGATGCAGACGAGCTTATATTTATCCATAAAGGATCTGGGAAGTTAAGAACACATTTAGGGAATTTAGATTTTAAATATGGAGACTATTTAGTAATACCAAGAGGTATTATTTATAAAATAGACTTTGATACAGAAGATAATCGCTTATTTATAGTAGAGTCTCGCAGACCAATTTATACACCAAAACGATATCGAAATTGGTTTGGCCAATTATTAGAACACTCTCCATTTTGCGAAAGAGATTTACGTAGACCTTACGAATTAGAAACCAATAACGAGTCTGGAGATTTTTTAATGAAAGTTAAAAAGCAAGACGATATGTTCGATATGGTTTATGCTTCACACCCTTTTGATGTTGTAGGTTACGATGGTTATAACTACCCTTATGCCTTTTCAATTCACGATTTCGAACCCATTACAGGTAGAATCCATCAACCGCCACCAGTACACCAAACATTCGAAACGGATGCTTTTGTAGTATGTAGCTTTGTACCACGTTTGTATGATTATCATCCGAAAGCTATTCCAGCACCATATAACCATAGTAATATAGACAGTGATGAGGTGCTATATTATGTAGATGGCGATTTCATGAGTAGAAACGATATCGATGCAGGGCATATATCATTACACCCAGCAGGAATACCACATGGACCGCACCCAGGTGCTGCAGAAAGAAGTATAGGAAAAGTAGATACAGAAGAATTAGCAGTAATGGTTGATACCTTTAAACCATTAATGGTAACAGAAGAAGCAATGAAAATTGCAGACGAAGACTATTATAAATCTTGGTTAGAGTAAAATAAAAACATTAAACACATCAAAATAATATATTGGTAGATTCTCAAAGTAATAATTCAGCAATTGTTACCACTAGAATTAGAAAGAGAATAAATGACGTACATCTAGACAATAAAAGTTTTATAGAAGTAGAATCATTCCAATAAAATAAAAAATAAATAACTCAGAAAATTTAAAGATATGAGTAAAAAAGAAGTACAATCGGTAAACTACGGTTTAGAAAAAATATTCGAAGAAGCGCAAGATTTCTTACCGTTATTAGGAACAGACTATGTTGAGTTTTATGTAGGTAATGCAAAACAAGCAGCACATTTCTATAAAACAGCATTTGGGTTTCAATCATACGCATACAAAGGGTTAGAAACAGGATCTACGGAATCTGTTAGCTATGTATTAAAACAAGATAAAATACGATTAGTATTAACAACACCACTTAATAGCAAATCCCCAATAAATAACCACATAGTAAAACATGGAGATGGCGTAAAAGTAGTAGCGTTATGGGTTGATGATGCTAGAAAATCGTATGAAGAAACAACAAAAAGAGGTGCTAAATCCTACATGGAGCCAGTAGTAGAGAAAGATGAATATGGAGAAGTAGTAAGAGCAGGAATCTATACTTACGGAGAAACTGTACACATGTTTGTAGAGCGTAAAAACTATAACGGTATATTTATGCCAGGATTTACAGAGTGGAAGTCAGATTACAACCCAGAACCAGTAGGTCTAAAATATATAGATCACATGGTAGGTAATGTAGGTTGGGGACAAATGAATACGTGGGTAAAATGGTACGAAGACGTCATGGGGTTTGTTAATTTCCTATCATTTGATGATAAGCAAATACATACAGAATACTCAGCATTAATGAGTAAGGTAATGAGTAATGGAAACGGACGTATTAAATTTCCAATAAATGAACCAGCAAAAGCCGCAAAAAAATCACAAATTGAAGAATATTTAGATTTTTATGAAGGCTCTGGAGTGCAACACATTGCAGTAGCAACAGACGATATAATTAAAACAGTTGCACAATTAAAAGCAAGAGGAGTAGAGTTTTTACCACCACCGCCACAAGCCTATTACGATGATATTCCTAACCGTTTAGGAGAACATAGAGAGATGATGAAGGAAGATATAAAAGAACTTCAAAAATTATCGATTCTTGTAGATGCAGATGAAGAAGGTTACTTACTTCAAATCTTCACAAAACCAGTAGAAGATAGACCAACGCTGTTTTTTGAGATCATTCAAAGAATGGGAGCAAAAGGTTTTGGAGCTGGAAATTTTAAAGCGCTTTTTGAATCTATAGAAAGAGAACAAGCAAAAAGAGGCACACTGTAATAAAAATTAATAAAAAAATGCCATTACAAATAGTGATGGCATTTTTTAGTTTCATACTTTTGGAATAGTAATTGTTATCTATTTAAATAGATAATAATAAAATAACTTTTTAAAGTTATTTAGCAATGACATTAGGCATATGAAAAAGACATTACTTATACTATTAGCAATTGTTACATTTAATGTAAGCTTTGCGCAAGAAGGTGCTTTTAAAGACGGAGAATGGTTTCGCTTTAGAATGAGTTATAGCGGGTTCTTAAAAGCAGGAAACGCAACGCTTTCAGTAAATGAAACAACGTTAAACGGAAAACCAGTATTTCATGTAGTAGGAAAAGGATGGACCACGGGAGCTATTAAATGGTTTTTTAAAGTTAAAGATAGATATGAGAGTTATTTTGATGCCGAATCAAATTTGCCATATAAATTTATAAGAAACATAAACGAAGGCGGGCATAAAAAGAATATTGAAATAGATTTTGATCAAAAAAATCAAACAGCATTAGTATTCAATAAAAAATACAATAGAAAACGTACAATAGAAACAAAGCCCAATGTTCAAGATATGGTGTCTACATTTTATTATTTAAGAAATAAACTAGATGTTTCAAAATTAAAATCTGGAGATGAGATAACATTAGATATGTTTTTTGATGAAGAAAACTATGGTTTTAAATTAAAATATTTAGGGAAAGAAGTAATAAAATTAGGAAATAAAATAGGAAAAGTAGAAGCTTTAAAGTTTAGGCCCTATGTAATGGCTGGTCGAGTATTTAAAGAAGAAGAAAGTTTAACACTTTGGGTTTCTAATGATAAAAATAAAGTACCTTTACGTATTAAGGCAGATTTAGCAGTAGGATCTTTAAGAGCAGACTTAGAAGCTTTTAAAGGACTAAAACACTCTTTTAAAACAGTAGTAGAAAACTAATGGAATTAGATTCTAAAATAACCAACAAACTCAAAGAAAAGTACGATGCAATCGATCAAAATTTAGAAACCCATTTAGATGGCTTGCTGCATTCTAAACCCATAACGTACTGGGATTATATACAAACAGATGCGCTGTTAAATCTTCAAAATCAACGTACAACACTACCAGATGAAATGGTGTTTTTAATGTACCATCAAGTAAA
The DNA here is from genome assembly GCF_053601635.1 of Pontimicrobium sp. MEBiC01747. NCBI lineage: Bacteria > Pseudomonadati > Bacteroidota > Flavobacteriia > Flavobacteriales > Flavobacteriaceae > Pontimicrobium > Pontimicrobium sp. MEBiC01747. Next base: position 48,122 of record NZ_JBSHNS010000412.1, on the reverse strand, counting down.
TGAGTTGTTGTTTAAAATGATACTTTGGGAAATAGACCAAGTTGCCAAAGAAAAAGATATAACAGCAGCTTTCTTCGAAACTAAATTAATGCGAATAAGTCGTTATTTCGATGTGTTAACCTCTTCCTTTACTGTTATGAAAGATGGAATGGATGTTGAACAATACAATAAGTTTAGAAACACCTTAACACCAGCAAGTGGATTTCAAAGTGCACAATACAGGAAAATTGAGTTTGCTTCAACAGAATTAATCAATTTAATAGATAATCGTTTTAGAGCTACAATAGATAGAAACACCTCTTTTGAACATGCTTTTGAACATTTATACTGGCAAGCAGCAGGAAAAGACTACAAAACTGGTAAAAAAAGTTATTTATTAACAATATTTGAAGAGAAATACAAAGACGAATTTATTAGATTTGCTGAATTCTATAATACACATAACTTGTGGACCATTTTTAAATCGTTGCCACAAGATGTAAAAGAAGACGAAGATTTAATAAAAGCAATGCGTCATTACGATTATACAGTTAATATAACTTGGGTAATGGCACATTATAATACTGCTAACCATTATCTTAATATAGGTGGCAAAACAGCAGAAGCAACAGGAGGAAGTGAATGGGTAAAATATATGCATCCAAAATATCAAAAAAGAATATTCTTTCCAGACTTATGGAGCCAAGAAGAATTAACAAATTGGGGAAAAGATGTGTAATACTTTTTGTGTTACTAATAAGTATATACAGCTGTAAAAAAGACCCAGAACCAGAAGAGATAACAGAACCAATAGCTGTTGTAGAACCAGAAGAGATATACGAATTTGGTTTTAATTTAAATGAATTTATTGTTAAAAGAGACACAGTAAAGCAAGGAGAAACCTTTGGTGTTATTTTAGAACGTAATAATATTGGCTATCCTGAGATATATAATATTGTAGAAAAAACTAAAGATAGTTTCGATGTAGCACATCGTTTACGAGCAGGAAAACCATATACCTTACTGTGTTCTACAGATTCACTACAACGCCCTCGATGCTTTATATATCAACCCAATAGAGAAGATTATGTAGTAATTAATTTTCAAGACTCTATTCATGCCTACACAAGCTCTAAGCCAATTAAGTACGTAGAAAAAGAAGTATCTGGAATTATAAAAACTAATATTTCAGAAGCGTTAGACGAGCAAGGAAAAAGCTTTAATATAGCCCTTAAAATGTCAGACATATATGCTTGGACTATAGACTTTACAAGACTTCAAAAAAATGATAAATTTAAAGTAATCTATACAGAAAAGTATATAGACGATAGTATTTATGCAGGAATAGATAATATTAAAGCCGCTTATTTTGAGCACAATAAACAGCCTTTATACGCTTTTGAATTCAAAACAGATTCAGTTAAAGGCATAAAAGACTATTTTAGCGAAGATGCAAAGAATTTAAGACGCGCCTTTTTAAAAGCACCAGTAAGTTTCAGCCGTATCTCATCAAGATATAATTTAAACAGACGAATTGCATTGTACGGAAACAGAGTGAGAGCACACAAAGGAACCGATTTTGCTGCGAAAAGAGGAACCCCAATTATGGCTACAGCAAACGGAACAGTAATAGAATCTGCAAAACGAGGAGGAAATGGTAACTACGTTAAAATAAGGCATAATGCAACGTATACCACCCAATACTTGCACATGAGAAAACGTAAGGCTAAAGTAGGAGATTATGTTAAGCAAGGAGATGTAATTGGTTGGGTTGGAATGACAGGAAATACCTCTGGTCCACACGTATGTTACCGTTTCTGGAAAAACGGAAGACAAGTAGACCCTTTTAAACAAAAATTACCTGAAGCAGAACCAATTTCAGATAGTTTAAAAACAAAATATCTAGAATATATAAAACCTATAAAAGCTCAGTTAGATACTATCGAGTTTCAAGAACTAGAAAGTGAAGCTCAAGAACAAGATTTAAAAACTGAACTAAAAGAAAACCAACAAATCACACTATCAAAATAATGTCATTACCCAATATCAACCCTACAACAACACAAGCTTGGAAAAAACTACAAGAACATTTTGAGCTAGTAAAAAATGTAGAAATGAAAAGCTGGTTTGCTCAAGATAAAAATAGAGCGAATAAGTTTACTATTAAATGGGAAGACTTTTATGTGGATTTCTCCAAAAATAGAATTACAGAAGAAACATTTAATTTATTACTAAACCTAGCAGAAGAAGTTAAATTAAAAGAAGCTATAAAAAGCTATTTTTCTGGAGAAACTATTAATCAAACAGAAGAAAGAGCGGTATTACATACAGCATTACGAGCTAAAGCAACAAATACTATTTTAGTAAACGGTAAAAATGTAATTCCAGAAATAGTTGAAGTAAAAGCAAGAATTAAAACGTTTTCTAACGAAATTATAAATGGAGATAGAAAAGGATATACAGGTAAACCGTTCACAGATATTGTTAATGTAGGCATAGGAGGGTCAGATCTTGGTCCAGCAATGGTAGTAGATTCACTCCAATATTATAAAAATCAATTAACAACACATTTTGTTAGTAATGTAGATGGAGACCATGTTAATGAAGTTTTAAAAAAAATAAATCCAGAAACAACCTTATTTGTAATAGTATCTAAAACTTTTACAACACAAGAAACATTATCTAATGCCAATACTATTAGAAAGTGGTTTTTAGAACATGCAGGAGTAGAAGACGTATCAAAGCATTTCGTAGCAGTATCGACCAATATAGAAAAAGTAAAAGACTTTGGAATAAACGAAGCTAACGTATTCCCAATGTGGAACTGGGTAGGAGGACGCTTCTCTTTGTGGAGTGCCGTAGGATTAACTATTAGCTTAGCAGTTGGATATTCTAACTTCGAAAGCCTTTTAAATGGAGCTAATAAAATGGATAATCATTTTAAAACAGAGGCTTTTGATAAAAATATACCAGTAGTTCTAGCATTATTAAGCATTTGGTATAATAACTTTTTTAAAGCAGAAAGCGAAGCGGTAATAGCATATTCACAATACTTAAACCAGTTTGCTACTTATCTACAACAAGGCATTATGGAAAGTAATGGTAAAAGCGTAGATAGAAATGGAGATAAAGTCAACTACGAAACAGGAACACTTATTTGGGGAGAACCAGGTACAAATTCTCAACACGCATTTTTTCAATTAATACATCAAGGCACAAAACTAATTCCAGCAGACTTTATTGGTTTTGCTACAAGTTTACATGGTAATAAAGACCATCAAGACAAATTAATCTCTAACTATTTAGCACAAACAGAAGCGTTACTAAACGGAAAGACTGAGACAGAAGTAATAAGTGACTTAAAAGCGCAAAATCTTTCAAGTAATCAAATTCAAAAACTATTGCCATTTAAAATATTTGAAGGTAACAAGCCTACAAATACTATCTTTATAAATAAACTAACTCCAGAGAGCTTAGGAGAGTTAATAGCTATGTATGAACATAAAATATTTGTACAAGGTATTATATGGAATATATACAGTTACGACCAATTTGGAGTAGAATTAGGAAAACAATTAGCCACTACTATTCTATCTGAATTTGAAATTAACACAATTGCGAATCATGACGCTTCAACGCAAAATCTTTTAGAATACTACAAACAATTAAGATAATTTTTGTTAAAAACTTTTGTATAGTTTTGTTTGTTTAATTCTATGAAACACAATGAATTGAGTTATCTTCTATTGTCAAAAAAATGTTAACTTTTAGTTAATATGCGTGCATAATTTATTTGTACTTTTGCACAAAATTTAAATTAATCAACTTTTTTAATTAAACAAAATGAAGAACACATTCAAATTTTTGTTTTTTGCAGTTGCATTTATGTTTTCTGCGATTACAATGGCTCAAAGTACAGTAACAGGAACTGTATTAGATCCAGAAACTAACGAACCTTTACCAGGAGTAAATGTTGTCGAGGTAGGAACATCTAACGGGATGTCTAGTGATTTTGATGGGAATTTTACATTAACAACAAAATCTGAAAACGCTACCGTTACTTTATCTTATGTTGGCTACCTAACAAAGGAATTTACAATAACTGGAGACACTAACCTTGGTGAGATTACTTTAGAACCAAGTGAATTTGGTCTAGAAGAAGTGGCAATTATTGCTTCTGTAGCTGTAGATAGAAAAACACCAGTTGCAGTATCTACTATTAGAACAGCAGACATTGAGCTAAAGTTAGGAACTCAAGAATTTCCAGAAGTTCTAAAATCTACACCTGGAGTATATGCAACTAAAGCAGGAGGAGGTTTTGGAGATGGACGTATTAACTTACGTGGATTTAATTCAGAAAACGTTGCGGTAATGATTAACGGTGTGCCAGTAAACGATATGGAGAATGGTCGTGTATTTTGGAGTAACTGGGCAGGACTAGGAGATGTAACAAGCTCTATGCAAGTGCAAAGAGGTTTAGGAGCATCTAAAGTTGCTGTGCCTTCTGTAGGAGGAACAATAAATATCCTTACTAAAACAACAGATATAGAAGCTGGAGGGAATTTTTACACAACTTTAGGTAATGATGGCTATAAAAAGTTTGGAGTAACCTACTCAACAGGTTTAATGGAAAATGGTTTTGCTGCAACAGTATCTGCTGCTAAAACAGATGGAGATGGTTACGTACAAGGAACGCAATTTAACTCTGTCTCATATTTTGTTAATTTATCTAAAGAATTAAATGAAAATCATAAATTATCATTTACTGCCTTTGGAGCAAAACAACGTCACGGACAGAGACAAAACAGACACCTAATTGAAACTTACCGAAAAAGTGAAGATGGAATAAAATACAACTCAGATTGGGGGTATAAAAATGGACAAGTAACATTTATAGAGGATAACTTTTATCACAAACCACAAATTTCTTTAAACCATTATTGGACGCTTAGTGATAATACGAGTATCTCTACCGCAGCCTATGCTTCATTTGGTTCTGGTGGAGGTGGAGGAACTGTAGGTTCTGACAGAACTAAGTTTGAATTTGATAATGACGAGTATAGAATAGGAAACTTTGGGCCTTTAGATTTTGATAAAATTGTAAGAGAAAATGAAGAAAATGGAGCTTTAGGAGCAACAACTGCATTAAGAGCATCTCGTAATGACCATAACTGGTACGGTATTTTATCTACTTTAAAAACAGATTTATCAGACGATTTAGTATTCTTAGGAGGATTAGATTTTAGAAACTATAAAGGAATACACTTTAGAGAAGTAACAGATTTACTAGGAGGACAATTTTTATTAGACGACAATAACGTAAACAACCCTTTAAATGCTGCGCAAGTAGGAGATAAAATTGCATACCATAATGAAGGTCTTGTAGGTTGGTTAGGAGCTTTTGCTCAATTAGAATATGATGTAAATGAGAATTTTAACACATTTATATCGTTAGCAGCATCTAATACCTCTTATAAAAGAATAGATTATTTTAATTATTTAGATACAGACCCTTTACAAGAAACAGATCGTTATAATTTCTTTGGCTACAGTGCAAAAGGTGGAGCTAACTATCGTATAGATAATAATCATAATGTATTCGCTAACTTAGGATATTTTGAAAAAGCAGCAGATTTTGATTCAGTATTTACTCAATTCGATAATGAAAATATTATTGATGATGCAGAAAATCAAAAGATTTTAAGTTTCGAATTAGGATATGGATTTAGAGGAGAAAAATTCTCTGCTAATGTAAACTTATATAGAACAACATGGAAAGATAGAACCGAAACTGTAGGATTTCAACAACCAAGCGGAGAATTTGCATCTGCTAATATTTTAGGAGTAAATGCGATCCACCAAGGAATCGAATTAGACTTTGTATACAAGCCTACAGAGAAGTTAAACCTTACAGGAATGTTATCATTAGGAGATTGGAAATGGCAAAACGATATAGAAAATGTTCAGATTTTTGATGAAGAACAAGAACTAGTAGAAACAGTTAACATTCTTATTAAAGACTTACACGTTGGTGATGCAGCACAGACTACTTTAGGATTAGGCGTTAACTATAAGTTTACACCAAAAACAAGGCTAACAGTAGATTATAACTATTACGATAGATTATTTGCAGATTTCGACCCTAGTGATAGAGGAGAAAGAGGCCCAGATGCATGGGAAGTACCAGCATATGGTATTTTTGATACAGCGTTCACTCATGGGTTTAAATTTGGAAATTTCGATGCTAGTTTAACAGCAAGGATGAACAATATATTTGATACCCGTTTTATCTCAGATGCTCAAGACGGTTCTGCAGTTGGAACTCCAGGAGAACCAGGGTACATACCAGGATCTACTTCTAGAGTAGCAACAGTATATTATGGTTTTGGAAGAACATTTAGTGTTGGAGCAAAAATTAAATTTTAAAAAATTAGAAAAATGAAAAAAATAGTTTATTTATTAATGGTTATAGGAGCCGTTTTTACGAGCTGTAACCCTATAGAAGACATCAATAATGAAATTGATGCAGAAGCTAATCCTGTTGTGGGAGAAGTAGCTTTTACAATGACTACTGAAGACTACACAGATTTAGTAGAACAAGGAGAAGATGACCCTGTAGATTTCTATGAAATGTTTGAAAGTTTTAGTGATTTAAATGATGCTAAAACTATGTTGCCCCCTTACTTAGAAAATAAATATCCTTATTGGGGAGAAGGATCTTCTGCAGATGTTTCTTTTAACATTTATGCTGGTAATCCAGGAGATGATTTAATTGGCTTGGTTGCAGCATCTTCCTACCAATTGAGTACAGATGATTATCCTACAGTAGCAAGTAATGCTTTTTATCCAAATGAAGATACAGACTCTACTTTTGATGCTGTATTAGCTAGTCAATTTCCAACACCAAGTGCAGGAGATGTTGTAAGAATAGAATATAAAAGATTTAATGAAGAACCAGTAGTGGGATTTCCTGTCGTTTATGATGGCTTATTTCCAGATGTATATACAACATATGAAAATATAGATGTTCTTGGTGCTCAAGGATGGACAGAAGGCTCAAGTTATGCTCAGGCATCAGGTTATGATGGTTCTAATAATAATGATAATGAAGATTGGTTAATTTCTCCTGAAATTGATTTAAGTGCTGAGCAAAGCCTTCAATTTCAAATTAATCAACGTATTAGCTTCTTAAATGGAGCTACGTTATCAGACCATGTTAACATATTGGTAACTACAAACTACACAGGAGACGTTAATACTACAACGTGGGATACTATTGTGCTAAACACAGTTCCAGATGGAAATAGTTCAGCTTTTGTTTTATCAGAAGAGTATGATTTTTCTGCTTATGATGGACAAACTATACGAATAGCATTTAAATTTGAATCAACAGTAGCTAACTCACCACTTTGGAGAATAGATTATTTTACTATTAAAGCGTTAGGTATTACAGGAGAGACAACTACAAAGTCATCATATTTTCAATTTGTAAATGGAGCATGGCAAGAATTAGATGGAATTTATTATTTAAGCAATGCTGACTATGACTCAATGGGCGAGTCTTCTGGTCAACCAGGTCAATTTAACAATTTTAGTGGATCTGTTCTTCCTGAAAACTACTTACCAACATTTTTAGATATTAAATTTCCATTTGCACAAGAAGAGGATGAGTTATTTATGGTTTATAAGTTTTATGGAGGTAGTGGAGTTGGAACCGTTACTCGAGGGAATTTATATACAGTAGAAAACGGCATTTGGACACCAGCTATTACTAGTCTTAAATTCAGTTTTAAAAATGGAGTATGGGTACCAGATAATACTATTCGTTATACGTTAGTTGGAGATGATTATAACTATATGTCTTCACAATTAATAACAACACCAGATTTTGAAGGACCAGCTGAAAATATGGGTAATTTTGGAAGTTTTGATATTAGACCAACTAGTGGGAACTTCTGGAATGATGAAATGATTGTAACTGCCTTAGATATTTTATTAAATAATTTAAACCCAAGTGCAGAAGAAGGACAGAAATATATTCTTACTTACAAAATATATGATGGGAATGTAGGAACTAGAGAAAAAAGCCTAATTAAAACAGGAGGAAGTTGGGTTTTAAATACAGAAGGTTAAGCAGAAACCGAATGTATAATAAAATTAAAACCGCTTCTACTTGAAGCGGTTTTTTTATGCATAATAATTACTACATTTGTTTTATACATAACCTTAAAACTAAATCTATGTACTCAACAGTAAAAACGTTACACTCATATTGGGCTTATCTAGTCCTTGTTATGATAGTGATAGCAACATTTAATGCGCTTATAAAGCACTTTGGTAAAAAAGAATATGAAGCTAAAGATTTTAGACTTGCTTTATTTACATTAATAGTATCACATATCATGCTATTAATTGGAATTGTGTTATTCTTTGCTGCAGACTATTTAAGTGTAATAAGCGAGATGGGTATGGGGGCAGTAATGAAGAATGCAACATTGCGTTCTAATATTATTGAACACCCAATAACTATGATTTTAGCAGTAGCGTGTATTACTATTGGTTACTCTAAACATAAAAAGAAACTAACATCTGCTGGAAAATTAAAACCATTAGCTATATTTTATACAATAGCCTTAGTTTTGGTTCTTGCAAAAATCCCTTGGAATACTTGGTTTTAAAAGCAAATATAAATCATAAAAAAAGCGATTCTTAATTATTAAGAATCGCTTTTTTAAATTTTATAACTATGGTGATTATTTTACCTCTTTAATCAAATAAATATAAACAGGAAAGTGGTCGCTAAACCCATCGGTAAAACTGCCATTAGAGAAACTACGTTTAGGATAACCTTTGTAACGCCCTTTTTTGCTAATTAAATAGTTTTTATTAAAAATACCGGCTTTGTATAACTTAAACGAATCGTAACCTTCATCTATAAAAGGCTTGGTAACCATGATTTGATCAAATAAACTCCAACTATCCCTATAAGCATTAGAGCCTAGCCCCTTTTTGTAGAAATTCATCATTGGGTTATAAATACCTTTAAAGTCTACATTTTTCTTTTTGCGTTTAGCATTAAGTGTTTCTTTAACACTAGCATTATTAGGGTTATCGTTTAAATCACCCATAGTAATAATTTTAGCATAAGGATCTATAACCTGTAAAGAATCTATAATGCGCTTATTTAATTTAGCAGCAGCAACACGTTTAGCTCTACTTTTTGCTTCTCCACCACGTCTAGAAGGCCAGTGGTTAACAATAACGTGTATAGTTTCTCCGTCAAGTTTACCAGTAACTAAAAGCTGATCTCTGGTATAAATACGCTTTCCAGAGCTATCATCAAATATTTTTAAAGTATGAGTACTTTTAGAAATAGGTTGAAATAAGTTTTTTTGGTATAATAAACCAACATCTATACCTCGCTTATCTGGGGAGTTAAAATGTACAATACCATAATCTTTAGCTAAAAGTAAAGGGTCGTTAACAACATCCTCTAAAACATCAATGTTTTCAATTTCGGCAACCCCTACAAGGGCAGGAGTGTTTTTTGCAACGTCAGAACCTATGTCTGAGATTACACGAGCCATATTATGCACCTTCTTTTTATAAATAACTTCACGATTCGCTTTTATTTCCATCATTGGGCTCGCTTCATCGTTTTTATCAGGGTCATTTACAGTATCAAATAAATTTTCTAGATTATAGAAAGCCACAGTATGTAACTTAAATTTTTTTCCTTCTTGGGCATCAACGCTAACAAATGCAGTGATAATAACAGCTGAAAGCCACACTTTTAAATTCTTCATTGGTAATAAATGTTATATTATTGTTATGCAAGCATACAAAACTCACGCCAAAAGTAAATATTTCTAAGAAATAATGTACATTTGCACCCCTTAAATAATTATTATTTAGGGTTTAAACTATTATTAACAAGTATTTCAAGTATGAAAAAAAGTTTATTTATTTTTTTATTCGGAATGTTTTCTACGTTAACAGCATTTGCTCAAAACACTGTTGTTAAAGGAAGCGTTAAAGACGCGGTGACAGATGAACCCATTCCAGATGTTACAATTACTGTTGAAGAGACAGGACAAACAGAAACAACAGACGGCTTAGGACAATTCATGTTCAAAGAAGCCGTACCTTTTGGAGAACAAGTGCTAAAAATCTCTAAAGTAGGATTTCTTACTAAAAGATATCCTATTGTTGTTAACGAGGGACAAACAGTAGACATTCAAGACATGACTCTAGAAAAAGATCTAGGAAGTCAACCAGATTTGTTTACTATTACATTATCAGACGACGAATTAAGTGATGACTCAGCGGGTTCAGATAATATCTCAGGATTATTATCGGCATCAAGAGATGTGTTTCAAAGAACAGCTGCTTTCGAATTTAGCTCATCATTTTTTAGAGTAAGAGGATTAGATTCAGACAATGGAACTGTTTTAATAAACGGTATTGAAATGAATAAATTCGATACAGGAAGACCACAATGGAGTAACTGGGGAGGACTAAATGACGCCGTAAGAAATCAGGAATTTACTATGGGGTTAAAACCATCAGCTTATACCTTTGGTGGTGTATTAGGATCAACTAACATTAATACAAAAGCCTCTTCATACAGAGAAGGAGGTCAAGTAACATACTCTTCATCTAATAGAAGTTATACAAACCGTTTAATGGCTAAGTATTCTTCAGGATTAATGGAAGATGGATGGGCATATACTATTATGGCTAGTAGACGTTGGGGTAACGAAGGGTTTCAAGAAGGAACACTTTACGATGCTAACTCATTCTTTGCTTCGATAGAAAAGAAATTTAACGATAAACATAGCTTAAACTTTACATCTATATACGCACCTAATAGAAGAGGACGTTCTTCTGCAAATACACAAGAAGTTTACGATTTAAAAGGGATTAAGTATAATGAGTTTTGGGGGTATTTAGATGGAAAGAAAAGAAACTCAAGAATAAGAGAAGTTATTGAGCCAGTTTTAATGTTAAATCATACATGGGATATCTCTTCTAAAACTTCTTTAAATACTAATATAGCATATCAATTTGGACAAAGAGGTAGTAGTCGTATAGATAATGCTTCAGGAGCAAACCCTAGCCCGGCGTATTACCAAAATTTACCAAGTTATTATTTAGCAGACGACGACGGACCAGATTTTTCTGGAGCTTATGGAGCAGAGCAACAATTTTTAAACGACGGACAATTAAATTGGAACAATCTTTTTATAGCAAACAATTCTAGAAACCTATCTGGAGACACAGCTGCTTATGTATTATATGAAGATAGAACAGACGATAAAACGTTAACAGTTAATACTCTTTTTAATACAGAATTAAATGAGAACATTATATTAAATGGAGCTATAAATTACAGACGTTTAAGCTCAGATAATTTTGCTGAAGTAATAGATTTATTAGGAAGCAACATAGGAGCTTCTAACGTAGATGGATTTAGCCAAAATCAATTCGACCTTTTTAACCCTAATAGAATAGTACAAGAAGGTGACAAGTTTAGATATCACTTTAAAATAGATGCTAACGAATTATCTAGTTTTGCACAAGCACAATTTAAGTATAGTAAGATAGATTTTTATTTAGGAGCTAGCGTAACAAAAACAGATTATCAAAGAGAAGGTATATTCTTAAACGAGAATCAAGTGTTAAGAAATTCAAATGGAGATATTACTTTAGATAACTCTTCTGGTAAAGGCGATAAATTAAAATTTACAGGAATAGGAGCAAAAGCAGGATTTACTTATAAAATATCTGGAAAACATTTAATAGATGTTAACGGAGCATATTTAACACAAGCACCAACGATTAGAAATACGTACACTAACTCTAGAGAAAGTCACGATTACGTAGGTATATTCCAAGGACAGCAATTAGGAGATATAGAATTAACTGAAGAAAAAATTAGTTCAGCAGATATTAGTTATATCTTCCGTTCTCCAATAGTAAACGCAAGATTAACAGGGTACTATACTAAAATAGAAGATGCAAATGAAGTCTCTTTCTATTTCACACAAGGTTCTACAACTGGATTTATTCAAGAAACAGTTGCTAATGCAGATAAAAAACACATTGGAGCAGAATTAGGTATAGAAGCACAAATAACACCAACTATTAAATTAAAAGGAGCCGCATCTGTAGGACAATATACATACGATAATAATCCGTTTGTATATGTAACATCTACCTCTGAAGATTTCTTAGGAGTAGATGATGCAGGAGATCAAATAAACAGATCAGGAGAAATTTACGAAACATCTTTAAAAGATTATAAAGTAGCAGGAGGGCCGCAACGAGCTTACTCTGTAGGTTTCGAATACCGCGATCCAGATTACTGGTGGTTTGGAGCTACAGCTAACTTCTTCTCTAATGCTTATGTAGATATTAGTCCATTAGCACGTTCGACCAAATTTTACCAAGATGAAGATGGTCTCCCATTTGCGGATTACGATCCAAACGAAGCAAGAGAATTTTTACGCCAAGAAAAGTTTGATGACTACATGGTAATCAATTTAATAGGTGGAAAATCTTGGAAAGTTGGTAAAAACTTTGTAGGTTTCTTTGCTAGTGTAGGAAACTTATTAGATAAAGAATACAGAACAGGTGGTTTCGAGCAAGGACGTACAGCAGATTATAGAGCTATTAAAGAAGATAGAGGTAATCCAAAACGTGTATTTGGTTCTAAGTACTGGTATGGTCGTGGAGCTAACTACTTCGTAAATGTATATTACAGATTTTAAAAAAAAGAAAAGAAAAATATTATAAAACATTAAGTTATGAGTAAAACAAATAAATTTTTAGCGTTAGCACTAGGTTTAGTAACTATGCTATTTGTAAATTCTTGTGTTGAAGATGATGATTATACAGTGCCAGAAGTATTAGTACCAGCTGTTAATCCAGCAGATTTTGGAACTAAAACTACTTTTGATGCTGTAATATCAAGATATAATGATGCAGTAGCAGATGGAGATGATGTTGGTACTTTTGAGTTCGATGCTCCTTTATATATAGAAGGTTATGTAGTTTCTAGTGATGCTAGTGGAAATTTCTTTGAAGAAATTATTATTCAAAACTCACCAGATGCTAACGATGCTGGAAGCGACCCAAGAAGAGGGTTAAGAATTGAAATTAACCAAAGAGATTTAGCTAATTTCTATAATGTAGGAAGAAAAGTTTATGTAAGATTGAATATCCCAAAACCAAATCCAGTAAATGGTAATGAAAAATGGTTGGCGATAGGCTTAGAGAATGGGGTGTACACTCTAGGAAAAGCTGAAGGTACAAGTTTAGAGCAGTTAGAGCCATTTGAATATCAAGATGTAGTTATAAGAGATCCAGAAGTAGCGAATTTAACTCCAAAAGTTATTAACAGTTTATCTGATTTAGAAGAAAATGATGAAAATACATTAATTCAATTCTCTGATGCACAATTTATAAAAAATGCAATTGAAAGTACAAATACTTATGCAGGTGAAGAATCTGATCAGTTTGATGGATTTAGAACTATTGAAAAATGTGATACTGGAGAAACTATAGCTTTGCAAACTAGTACATTTGCAGATTTTAAATCTTTTCCATTAGCAGCAGGAAAAGGTTCTATAACTGGAATTTTAAGTAGAGATTTTGGGGATGATTTCGATGTGTTAATTGTTAACAATACAGATGCAATTAGTTTTACAAGTACAGACAGATGTGATCCAATTGTTTTAGAATGTACAGATCCAGTATCTACTGCATTTACAGTATTCGAAGAAGATTTCCAATCAATCACTAACGAATCACAATTAGATACTATGGGATGGACTAATATTAACGTATCTGGAGGTAGCGAACGTTACGAAGACAGTTCATTTAGTGGAGACAGATATATGAAGATTTCTGCATTTGGTACAGGAGAAAGTCCATTAGAAGCTTGGTTAGTAACACCAGCAATAAACTTAGATAGTACAACTGGAGAAGAGTTAACATTTGAAGTATCTGCGAACTTCGAGACAGGAACAGTTTTAACAGCTTTCATTACAGAAAACTTTACTGGAGACGTTACTACTACAGAGTGGATAGAATTAGAAGCTAACATTCCTGTTGGTGGAGGTGGTTTCGGTTCTTTTGTAGCCTCTAACCTTAATATTTCTTGTTTAAATGGAGATGTACATGTTGCCTTTAAATATTTAGGTGCAGACGGTGGTGCAGAAACAAGATACCACATAGACGATATTAAAGTTACAGGACAGAACTAATAACTGTTTCTTTATAATATTATACCTAAAACCTGCTAGACCATCTAGCAGGTTTTTTTATTTTTACCACATGACAATTTTCGATAAATTATTCTTTAGTATTTTTTTAAAATATAAAATACGTTTTAAGAAAAAGGCAAATACTATAGCTTTAGTATATACTTCGGTATTACAAATAACAATACTCTTCCTTTTGGGCTGTTTCTTTGCCGCTTTTTTTAGCCAAATGCATTATAACGCCATGTCTAGCGAAAAGGCTTGGACGGTCTTTATATTACTTTCTATAGGCATCTATTTTACTAATTGGTTAAAGTACAATGGTAAAACACGTAAAATATTGAATGCAAAACTAAATAAGAAGAAAACACCACAGTATAATATAAGCATGCTTTTAGCTTTACCATTTATATGTGTAGGTTTTGGCTTGTTATTTCTGCAGGCACTTTAAATTATATAAGTTAAAAATAATAGTTAAATGGTTATGAGAAACTGAAACAAGTTCGGTTTACCGAAAATTTTAATTTCTTATGAAAACGTAATCAAAAAAAGATGTCCTGAGCCAACCTAAAGGTATTTGCATGCGCATTTACAATGGTTTTAATATCTGGAGAATAACCACCGCCCATACTACACATAACAGGAATGTTTAATGTTTTACACGTTTCTAAAACGAATTGATCACGTTGTTTACAACCTTCTGTAGTTAAGCCTAACTTTCCTAGTTTATCGGTTTTAATAACATCTACACCAGATAAATAATAAATAAAATCAGGTTGTTGTTTCTGTATTAATTTAGGAAGTATTTTTTTTAAAATACTAAGATATTCGGTATCACTTGTATTATTCTCTAGAGCAATATCTAAATCGCTAACTTCCTTTTTAAAGGGGTAATTATGCTTGCCATGCATAGAAAAGGTAAATACAGATGAATCGTTAGCAAAAATTTCAGCAGTGCCATTGCCTTGGTGTACATCTAAATCGACAATTAGGATCTGTTTTGCTAATCCTTTGCTTTGAAGATGTCTTGCGCCAATGGCTTGATCGTTTAATAAACAAAATGCTTCTCCTCGATTAGTGTAGGCATGATGTGTGCCCCCAGCTATATTCATTGCAATACCATGTTTAAGAGCAAATTCGCTAGCCTTAATAGTCCCATCGGCAATAACAATTTCACGCTCTACGAGCACTTCACTTAAAGGAAAGCCTATTTTTCGAGCAGCACGTTGATCTAGAGTAATATTTAATAAATCGTAGAAATAATCAGGATCATGAACCGCCAGAATAGGGTTTTCATTTAGCATACGTTCAGGCTCAAAAAAGTTGGCTTCTGTGCATGTACCTTCGTGTAATAACTGTTCAGGTAGTAGTTCGTACTTAAGCATAGGAAAACGATGTCCCTCTGGCAAAGGGTGTTTGTAAATAGGATGGTAGGCTATTTTTAACATATTTATTTCCCGCAAAAGCGGGAATCTCTTTAATTAAATTTAGATGATGAAGAATAATTGCTATGTTTCAAAAAATCAAGATTTGTCATTTATAAAGTCTTAGACTGCACTTAGACTAACATTTTAGTAAACCATTAAGCAAAACTCGTCAATCAACTTTATTTATGTAATTTTAATTGAATTCGTTTTCTAGCAACATCTACTTCTAAAACTTTAATTATAATTTGTTGATGCAAATGCACATGCTCGTTTACATCTTTAACAAAACTATCGGATAAATTAGAAACATGTATTAAACCACTTTCTTTAATACCAATATCTACAAAACAACCAAAATTAGTAATATTATTTACAATACCAGGTAGTAATTGTCCAGCATGCAAATCGGTAATAGTTTTTATATTCTGATTAAATGTAAAGACCTTGGCTTGTTCACGTATATCTAATCCAGGTTTTTCCAATTCTTTTATAATATCCTCAAGAGTAGGCATTCCTATAGTTTCGGTACAATACTGTTTTAAGTTTATTCTACTCAATACCGCTTTATTGCCAATAAGTTGTGAAACGGAAAGCTTTTCATCTTTTGCCATTTTTTCAACAATTTTATAACTTTCTGGATGTACAGCAGAATCATCTAAAGGATTTTTAGGTGCTTTAATACGTAAAAAAGCAGCACCTTGCTCGTATGCTTTATTACCCAAACGCGGCACTTTTTTTATATCGTTACGGGAGTTGAAAGCACCGTTTTCGGTTCTGTAATTAAAAATATTTTCGGCTAATTTTGGGCCTATTCCAGAGACATAACTTAATAGCGATATACTAGCAGTATTAATATTTACACCTACAGCATTTACACAGTTTTCTACTACCAAATCTAACGATTTTTGAAGTTTGCTTTGGTCTACATCGTGCTGATATTGGCCAACACCTATAGATTTAGCATCTATTTTTACTAATTCTGCAAGGGGGTCTTGTAAACGTCTACCTATAGATACCGAACCACGAACAGTAACATCGTAGTTGGGGAATTCTTCTCGAGCAATTTTTGAAGCCGAATAAATACTCGCACCAGCTTCGCTAACTACAAACACTTGGATATCGTTTTTAAAACGGATTTTTCTAATTAAAGCTTCGGTTTCTCTAGACGCAGTACCATTTCCTATAGCAATAGCTTCAATATTATGAGCTTCTGCTAAAGAACTTATTTTTTTCATTGCACCAATACTATCATTTTTTGGAGGGTGCGGATATATGGTTTCATTATATTTTAAATTCCCTTGAGCATCTAAACACACCACTTTACAACCTGTTCTAAACCCAGGATCGATCGCTAAAACACGTTTTTCACCAATAGGCGAACCTAATAATAACTGTTTTAAATTTTTAGCAAACACGCTAATTGCAGAGTCGTCTGCTTTGCTTTTTGCGTTTTGTAATGCTTCATTACTTAACGAGGGGAATAATAACCGTTTGTAGGCATCTGTAATTGCTAATTCAATTTGGTCTGCACAAGCGTTATTACTACGTATTATTTTATTATCAATACGCTCTAAAGCACGAACATCGTCTATAGTAATTTTTACACGAATATAGCCTTCGCTTTCTGCTCTTAAAATTGCAAGTAACCTATGAGATGGAATGCGGTTTAAAGACTCTTCCCATTCAAAATAATCTCTAAACTTTTGCGCTTTCTCATCATTAATTTTTGCTTTTACTACCTTGGTAGCAATCATAGCATAACGCTCTAATTGGTTTCTAAGACTTGTTCTAATATCTGTACGCTCGTTAATCCATTCTGCAATAATATGTCTAGCACCTTCAAGAGCATCACTTACAGAAGAAACCTCTCCTTTTATGTATTTTGAGGCAATAGGTTCTATAGCATTAGCATTCTGACTCATAATAATTTTAGCCAAAGGCTCCAAACCATTTTTTCTAGCCGTCTCTGCTTTTGTTTTGCGCTTTTTCTTGTATGGTAAATACAAGTCTTCTAAAGCAATTAAGGTTGTAGTTGCATTAACCTTTTGTTGTAAATCTTCGGTTAATACCCCTTGCTCTTCAAGCGCTTTTATAATAGCCGTTTTTCGTTTTTCTAAAGCTTCAAATTCTTCTTTATATTTAACAATAGCTCCAATAGCTACCTCGTCTAGGTTTCCTGTACGTTCTTTACGATAACGAGAAATAAACGGAATAGTGCAGTCTTCATTTAATAATGCTATTGTGTTTTTAACTGCTATTTCTGAAAGTTGTGTTTTTGAAGTAATAAATGCTATTAGCTGAGTCATTAAGGCCTAAATTTTAAAAGAGCAATGTAATTACTAGACCATAAATAAACAATAAAAACCTATAAATATCTGTTTATGTTAAAGAAATGCTAAAATTAAAAACAGGTACAATTTAAAAAGCATGTTTTTTAAATGAATATGATAAATCAAAAACACAAAGGTCTATAGAAAAATACTACGCTAAAAAAGAGTTAAATATGGTAAAAGCGTGGAATATTTTGGTGTGTGTTGTGTTTTGTAATGTCTCTTTATCTCATAGTATATTACCTGTAAATAGTTGTAATTTAGAGATTGAAACAATAACACCTATTAATTGCAGTGAGACATTTAATGGAACAATAAAAATTACAGTTTCTGGAGGTACTGCACCTTATTATTATAAAATAAATAATGAAGAGTTTGTTGAATATAATATAATAGATGGAGTATTATCTAATAATTACGATATTACAGTTAGAGATAGTAGCGGATGCGAAGTTACTTTATATACTTACATAGAAATACCTGAACCCTTAACAATAGCCTATGCATTAGAAAACGGTAAACTTATTGTTACTATTAGTGAAGACGGAAAGTATAAATATAAATTAAATAATGGTAATTGGGTAGACTCTCCTATATTTAACGATGTTACCGAAGTTAATACGATATCTGTTAAAACAGAATATGGCTGTGAAATATCTAAAACTATAAACGACGTTAACATTACAGATGTCTTTAAGTTTCATCCTAATCCGGCAAGTGATTATGTTTTTATAATGGGAAATCGCAAAATTAAAAACATCGCTATTTTAAATGCTTTTGGAAAACGTGTAGTATCCCAACAAGTTAATAAAAGCATCATGAAACTAAATGTTTCTAATTTAAAAAGAGGAATATATCTTATTCAGGTTATAGATATAAACGATAGAAGACAGGTGAAAAAATTAATTGTTAATTAAAATATTAGTGAAGCCTACTAGCAATAAGTATAGAACACTCGATGATTAGAATTGGAATGGTAGAAAAAAACATACCGTATGCAATGTGTTTTTTCTTATAAGAAAAGAACACATAACCTATAATAGGTACAAGAACAGCAAATAAAATAGCAAAAAAACCATGCTCTATAGTATTGGCTAAACCTATACCAATTAATACTAATAGAAACGATATAAGTATACCTAAACAAAACTGAAGTATTAATTGTAGTGTTCTCAATAGCGCTTTTTCTTATACCAAGATAATACTATATTCATGTAAATCACATTTAGTTTAATCAAATATGTTTATTAGCTTTGAATAGCTGTAACATTTACAATGAATAAAAACTACCCATTTTACTCTATATTACAAAACCATTTGTGGATTACTTTAGGCTTAGCTCTTTGGGTGTTTTTGTTTTTATACTTTTCTGAACCTTTTGATATTAACAGATTTTCGGAAAATGAAAAAATATTTTTATTGCCTATTTATGCCTTAATACAAGGCATTTGTTATAGTATTCCATTACTGTATCAAAACTTTGTTTACAGAAAACAACAACAATGGTTTTTTAAAAATGAAGCTGTTTTTTTAATACTATTAATAAGTATAGGGGCCATTTTAAACTTTCTGTTTTATAAAATTATTATTGTAGATAATGATCCAGAAACGTATTCCTTTTTTCAGTATTTTAAATGGATATACCTTCCTGCTGTTGCTATTATATTACCATTTGTAATTGTTACTCGTATTATTTTAGGTAAACTATATAATCCAAAAGAAAGTAATGATAAAATAACAATTAAAGGGAAAGGAAAATACGACTTTATAACATTAAAACAGGAAGAGTTATTGTTTATACAATCGTCGGATAATTATATAGAAATTAACTTCATTCAAAATAATACAGTTCAAAAAAAACTAATTAGAGGAACTATTTCAGAAGTTGAGAGTACTTTTCCAGAATTACTAAAAACACATCGCTCCTTTTTAATTAATACAATACATTTTATACAATTTAAAACGGAAAACAAAAAGCTATTTATAGACTTAGGTTATGGAAATGCTATTCCTGTTTCTAGAAATTTACAACAAGCCGTAAAAAGTAAGTTACAACCAACCACAAATAAGTAACATTTCGCCACAAGAGCTAATTTTATTGAGCATTAAGCGCTTTTGACTAATACTTTTGAAGTATTAAAAATTAAAAACGCAATTAAAAAATGTTTAAAAAATCATTATTTTCTTTACTTATCCTAGCTTTGTTTTTGTTCATTTTGTCTTTTCAATCTTGTCATGTTGGACGAATGATTAGATATTATAAAGCAGATATATACGATCATAAAATATTCCCTTATACAGAAGTAAATACAGGAGAAAAAACATTCTATTTTAAAGATGGAACAAATTCTAAATACGCTAAGCGTATAGATACATTAACCATAGTAAGAAAAAATGGAAAAATATCAATAAAAGAAGCTTTAGATAAACAATCGGAAACAACAGCATATTTAATTATTAAAAACGATAGTATTATCTCTGAAAACTATTTTGAAGGTTACAAAAGAGACTCCATTTCTAATATCTTTTCGGTTTCAAAATCTGTAACATCATTATTACTTGGTATAGCCATAGACGAAGGCATAATAGAAAGTGTTAACGACCCTATTACCAAATACATTCCAGAGTTATCCGAAGCTAATAATAAGTTTAATAAACTCACATTAGAGCATTTGTTAAATATGAGATCGGGTTTAAAGTTTGATGAAACCTACAGCAGCCCTTTTGATGAGGTGAGTAAGTTGTATTATGGAAAAAACCAGATTAAGCAAATTAAAAAAATGAAATTTGAGCATGAGCCAGGAACAGTGCATAATTACCAAAGTGTTTGTACAACATTGTTGGGTATAGCCATAGAGCGAGTAACCAATAAAGAGCTAGGTAAATATCTAGAAGAGAAAATTTGGAAGCCATTGCAGATGGAAAACCCAGCAACTTGGAGTGTAGACGATAATAAACGTCGAAATACAAAAGCATTTTGCTGTTTAAACACTACTGCTATAGATTTAGCTAAAATTGCACGATTATATTTAAATAAAGGGCAGTTTAACGGACAACAAATAGTCTCTAAACAATGGATAGAAAAATCTGTTATAGGAAATACAAATAACGGTTGCTATCAATACCAATGGTATAGTAACGAGTGTGGAGAAGATTTTTATGCACTGGGCATTTTGGGACAAATTGTATTTGTATCGCCTAAAGAAAAAATTATTATTGTGCGCTTAGGGAAATCTAGCAGTAACTTTTATTTAGGCACTGTAGTAAATGCTTTAAAAGGATAAATACTAAAATTTAATAAGATTATATTCTCTTTCTTTTTGGTTAAAATAACCAAAGTAAAGGGTGTTATTATGAAAGAAAATATCCTCTGCTGTAATGTATCGTAACGGTGTTTTGTATGCCTCTATTTTATCGAAAACGTTATCTTTAAAATTACCTTTTTTATGATTAAAATTTAAATCGAAAATAGAATTAAAATAAGTAGATTTTGTTGTTGTGTAACCATTATAGCTTAGATAGGTTGTATTGAAACCTGTAAAGTTTCCGTTGGTAGTGGTTACCATCATTGGGCCACCGTTATGGATGTATTCAAACCCTCCTAAAGTTATGTAATACGATTGGTCTTGCTCTATAACTGTTAACCCTAATTGTCCAGAAGTAATTTTTCTTAAATATTTTTTAGTAGCCTCAAGCTCTCTTTTAGTAACAAAAGGGATAGCAGTAGCTCCCTCTTGAATAATAGAGGAATTTTTTATTGTAATTGGTTTGTCTTTATTAATATAAAAATCTTTTATAAGTTCGCCTTCTAAGGTTTTTATAGCAAATTTCATTTCTTCTTTAGAACTAGCTATTTGATAAAGCTTGTTTTTGTATAAGAAAGAATTAAATTTTTTAAAAGGCTTAATCCCTTGCTCAGGATAAGGAATAGCATTAAGAGATAGGTTTAAATACTCTAAATCTATAGTGTAAATCTGCGTCGCTTTTTTATTTACATCAAACGTAAGGTAAATAGAACTTCCGTTTTGATATATTTTGTTTTCATTAGAAGTCTGTTCTATAGAGTTGGGTACTCTTCGGTCTATTTTAGTAATATTTGAAACCTCTTTTCCTGAAAATAAAAAGGGGCCAAAACTCATTTTAGAACTAATAAGGTTAGTGTCATTACTTATTTCTTCTAAAGAAAACGTTTTAAGAACTTTAAAACTAGTCTCATTATCAAAAAGTCTTATTGTTATTTCAGAATTACCATTAACAGATAAAAGATAAAGCTTGTTATTATAATGTATAGCATCTAAAAATAAATGGTCTTCAAAATCTATGTCAATTTCTTTAGAAGCACCTGTGTGCGATTTAAAATCTAAAGACAATATGGAGAACTTATTTTTATTTTCGTTGGTATATAATATAGAATACCTTTCATTATTTATAGAATAACCTAAAGCTTTGTTGTATTTAGCTTTTATATTTTTACTTTCAATAGTGCTTTTTTGTTCAAAATTTGAATTAAAAAGATAGGCAAATATTTGTTTCCTCTCTAAAATAACAATTGCTAAATCATTATTTAAAGTATTAGATAACGTGTAAGAGTCTTTAGAAATTCGTTTAGAAAGCACTTCGTTTTTAAAGGAAAGTACTTGTTCTTGACTATATAAATTAAGAGCATTAATACCTATAAAAAGAAAAGAGAGAAGTATTGATTTCATAATTTATGCCTTGTTGTGATTAGTTAAACCTATATAATCTATAAGTGCTTTTATCTAGAGCTCCCCAAATATAACGGTCTTTATATTTAAATAAAGATTGTAGTTTATGATTATTAAACGTTTTACTTTTAATGAAATCATTAATTTCATCAAAAGCATTTAAAGGGATTTCTCCTTTTTTATGATTAAAATCTTTATCAAATAAACAGTTAATTCTAGTGGATCTTGTTTTAGAATAAGAATTAAAGGACGAGAAGATAGCGCCTCCAATTGCACCACCAATAAAACCACCCCCAACAGTTATCATGTTTATTTGCGGTACAGTCTCACTTGCTCCTAATGTTATTATAATGTCATCGTTTTTTTCATAAGCAGTAATACCTATTTTAGAGCCTGTAACTTTTCTTAAAAACTTAGAAGTTTTTTCAAATTCTCTATAATTACTAAATTCTCCACCTTCATGGATAATAGGGGAATTTTTAAAAGTAATGGCTTCTCCTTTTAATATTTCAAAGGCTTTAATAAGTGTTTTTGTTTTTAAATCGTAAACATTAAAATTCAACTTTTTATTAGTTGAGTATATATTAAAAAAATAATTCTTAAAAATATAAGAACTAGAGTTGTCTCCTAAGTTTTGCTCTAAAAAATCCTTATTATTAATAACATCGAAAGATTGTGTTGCTTTTTCTAAATCTAGTGTTGCTATATATGTATACTTATCAAAGAGGTTATTAGTTAAGGTCAATTTCCCCTCTTTAAAATATAATTTGGTGTAAGCTGCTGTTTTTTCTAGTGCATTAGGAACGTCGTTTTTTATAAGCTCTACAGTAGAATATGTTGGGTTACCATAGAGCAAATAATATAAATTATAATCCCAGCCTCTATCGCTTTTTATTTCTTCGTTAGAGAAATCGAATTTTTTAGAATCGACCAATCCATTATTATCTAGCTCGTATGTTTTTAAAACAGATGTTTTTTTAACAATACTAAGTATATAAATTCGATGCTTGTCTATTAAAAAATCGATAACTTTTTCACCTTTAATATCTATTTTTAGTTTGTTATTTATATTAAAATTTTTAGTTATAAAATTAATAGATATAGAGCTAAAGTATGTTTTTCTATTATTCGAAAAATATAAGGTGTAAGTGTCGTTGTTGTATACTGTACCTATTAAAACCTGTGCTTTTTTAGGGATTTCTATGGGGCTTATTGTGCTAATTAATTCCTGGTTTTCATTATATAAATAACCAAAAATCTTTTTTCTGTTTTTAAAAAATAGTGCTAATTGATTATTCTCCTCGTTAACAAAAGGAACTGCGTCTTTTATAATGTAATTTTCGGTAAATGGAGTTAAATCCTTTTCGAGCCATTGGTCTTGAGCAGATACAAAGGATATTGAGAATAACAGGAAATATAAAATGGGTTTCATTAATAGCGATTTTTATTAAAAAACCCTCACTAGTAGAAAATAGTGAGGGTTATGTATATAGTATTAACTTATATGCAATCCATTATTAACATTTGCATCATCGGGGTTTACAAATACTAATTTCCCTTCTGGAGTCTCAGTCATTAAAATCATGCCCTGACTTTCTACACCACGTAATTTTCTAGGTGCTAAGTTTACTAAAACAGTTACTTTTTTACCAACCACTTCTTCTGGTGTAAAGCTTTCTGCAATACCAGAAACAATAGTTCTTACATCTATTCCTGTATCTACTTTTAAAATTAAAAGTTTCTTCGTTTTTGGCATTTTTTCTGCTTCTAGAATGGTACCAACACGAATGTCTAATTTGGTGAAGTCTTCAAAAGTAATTGTATCTTTTTGAGGCTCTACAACTTTATTTGCAGCTTCGTTTGCCTTTTTACTAGCTTCTAATTTATCAAGTTGTATTTGAATATCTTTATCTTCAATTTTAGAAAACAATAATTCAGACTTACCTAATTGATGACCTGCTGGTAGTAAAACAGCTTCTGTTGCAATAGCATCCCAAGCATTACCGTCTGTATTTAATATGCTTTTTAGCTTATTAGAAGTAAATGGTAAAAAAGGCTCGCTTAATGTTGCTAAAGCAGATGCGATTTGTAACGCTACATACATGATGGTTTGCGTACGGGCTTCGTCTACTTTTATAACCTTCCAAGGTTCTTCGTCTGCTAAATACTTATTACCTAATCTGGCAAGGTTCATTAATTCTTGACTGGCTTCTCTAAAACGGTAGCGTTCTATAGAGCTAGAAATAACAGCAGGATAGGCTTTTATAGCCGCTAGAGTTTCTTCATCTACAGAAGATAACTCGTTAGGTGTAGGAACAATACCATTATAATATTTAGTGGTTAATACAGCGACACGGTTAATAAAATTACCAAAAATAGCAACCAATTCATTATTATTTCTTGCTTGGAAATCTTTCCAAGTAAAATCATTATCCTTAGTTTCTGGAGCGTTTGCAGTTAAGGCATAACGTAAAACGTCTTGCTTGTCTGGAAAATCTTGTAAATAGTCTGGTAACCAAACCGCCCAGTTTTTTGAAGTCGATAATTTATTGCCTTCTAAGTTTAAAAACTCGTTGGCTGGTACATTATCTGGTAAAATGTACGAACCTTCTGCTTTTAGCATGCATGGGAAAATAATACAGTGAAACACAATATTATCTTTTCCAATAAAGTGAACTAATTTTGTGTCTTTATCTTTCCAATAGGGTTCCCAATCTTTATTTTCTCTAGCAGCCCATTCTTTAGTTGCAGAAATGTAACCTATAGGGGCATCAAACCAAACATAAAGAACTTTACCTTCTCCACCTTTTACAGGAACAGGAATTCCCCAATCTAAATCTCTAGTAACGGCTCTTGGTCTTAAACCATCTGTAATCCATGATTTTACTTGCCCGTAAACATTGTGTTTCCAATCTTTTTCATGGCCTTTTAAAATCCACTCTTTTAAGAACTCTTCATGCTTGTTTAAAGGTAAATACCAGTGTTTAGTTTCTTTTAAACTTGGTACATTTCCTGTAATTGCAGATTTAGGATTTATTAAATCTGTTGCATTATGGCTCGTTCCACAGTTTTCACATTGGTCGCCATAACTTTCTTCGTTACCACATTTAGGGCAAGTTCCAATAACAAATCTATCTGCTAAAAATTGATTTGCTTCTGCATCATATAACTGCTCCGAAACTTCTTCAACAAACTCATTTTTATCGTATAAAGTTTTAAAAAACTCAGATGCAGTATCATGATGAATCTTTGCAGATGTACGCGAATAATTATCGAAGGTAATGCCGAAGTCTTCAAAAGATTGCTTAATAATTGCATGGTATTTATCTACAATATCTTGAGGTGTTACGCCTTCTTTTTTGGCTTTAATAGTAATTGGTACACCGTGCTCATCGCTTCCGCAAATAAATGCAACATCGTGTCCTGTTAATCTTTTATAGCGTGCGTAAATATCTGCTGGCACATAAACACCTGCTAAATGCCCAATGTGAATTGGTCCATTAGTATATGGTAATGCTGCAGTAATTGTATATCTTTTTGACATTGTTTTTTCTTTTGAAGCCGTAAAAGTACGCATTTTGACAGCGATTTAGAAAAAAAATGTACATTTACAATATGTCGGAAAATAGATTAATTATACTGTTGTGTTGCGTTGTTTTCTTCTTTGGAGGTAGAGCGGCAACGTCTCAAAATAATACAACATTAAAAACAAATGAAAATTTGATACAACCACCATATTTAAAAATAGGAGATACTGTTGCTATTGTTGCACCTTCGGGTATTTTAAAAAACAGAAATAGAGAAGTAGAACAAGCAAAAACATTACTTAAACGTTGGGGACTTAATGTTGTTGTTGGTAAACATGTGTTTAGTAGGGATAATCATTTTGCAGGAACAGACGAAGAACGATGTGAAGATTTTCAATCTGCACTAGATAATCCTAATATAAAGGCCATTTGGAGTGCAAGAGGAGGCTACGGAACGGTAAGAATTTTAGATAAGTTAGATTATACTAAATTTAAAGAAAACCCAAAATGGATTATAGGGTATTCAGACATTACTGCTTTGCACAATCAATTGCATAATAATGGTGCGGAATCCATTCATGCTATTATGTGTGTAAGTCTAACGGAAGATTTAAGTGAAATAAAGGAAAGTATTGCAACGTTTAAGGCTGCTATTTTTGGAGAACCTTTAGCGTATACCATTGCGGGGTCAAAATATAATAAGGAAGGAGAAACCTCTGGACAGTTAGTAGGTGGTAACTTAACCATTTTACATACTATGTTAGGCTCCAATACAAGCTTAAATATGGATGGTAAAATTCTCTTTTTTGAAGAAATAGGAGAGTATGCTTACCATATAGACCGTATGTTACAGAGTTTAAAACGTGCGGGGTATTTTGAGAATTGTAAAGGCGTAATTGTAGGCGATATTTCTAGGGTTAGAAAAAATACAACACCTTGGGGAAAACCAGTACAACAATTAATTTTAGATGTTTTGGCAGATTATAATTTTCCTGTTGTTTTTAATATGCCAGCGGGACATGAAGATGATAACCGCGCTTTAATTTTAGGTAGAACAGTAAAGTTAAAAGTAGGAAAAGAGACTTCTACTGTTGTTTTCGAAGAATAATCTATAAAAACAAGCAGGATGAGATTCCTGCTTTTGCAGGAATTAAATGGCACAACATAACGAACTTGGTAAGAAAGGAGAACAATTAGCAGTAGATTTTTTATTAGAAAAAGGTTACGAAATTATAGAACGTAACTATCGTTTCGATAAAGCTGAGGTAGATATAATTGCAAAGGCAAAAGAGACATTAGCTATTATTGAGGTCAAAACACGGTCTACTACAGATTTTGGAAACCCTCAAGATTTTGTAAAACCTAAACAAATACAACGCCTTGTAAAAGCTGTTGATGAATATGTTACCGCAAACGGATTGGATTTAGAAGTTCGTTTTGATATTATAGCCATTGTAAAAAGTAATAATAATTATAACATTGAGCATTTAAAAGATGCCTTTTATCATTTTTAAATAAGAAAATATAAAAGTGATTTAAATTACTATAAATCACTTTTATATTTAACTTAAGTGGTAATTAATTTATGTTTAATTGTTTATTGAAGCGAAATACTTTCCAATAAAGAGTCGCCAAGGTCATCTATATTCTCTGAATTTGGGTGTGTAGTGGCAGATACATTAGATAATACTATTACGGCACGTTTATTAATTTTATCTATAGCCAAATACGAGGTGTAACCAGCTGTACCTCCATTATGTGTAAGTATTCTAAATCCTTCACTTTCTATAATATGCCACCCTAAGCCCATAATATAATTTGTTGCTATATTAAAAGTAGTCTCTTGTGGTAGGTTATAAACGGCATTGTTTTCAAAGTTTTTTCGTACAAACTTTTCAAGATCTACTACTGATGATTTTATCGATCCGCTTCCAGACATGGTGTCTGTATGGTTCCAGTTTACAGCTGCATTTCCATATTGGTCTTGTCCTATTACTAATTTTGAAGTATCAACATTAGCTATTAATGTAGTGGAATTATGCATTTGTAATGGTTCCATAATTACACTCTGTATAAGTTCTTCGTAAGATACACCTCGTTTTTTTGCCAAAATATAACCTAGCATACCCATGCCTAAGTTAGAATATTCATAGGCTGTTCCGCTTGCAGTATTTAAGGTAATATGATTTTGCAGATAACTTTCTAAATTAGCTACAGTGTAGTTAGCATAAGGATCATTTATATCAAAGTCTATAACCTCCTCAACGTTAGTGGGCAAACGAGGTAATCCAGAGGTGTGATTAGCTAGTTGTAATAAGCTTATGTTTCCGCCATTTAGTAATGGGAAATCAAATTGTTGTTGTATTGTTTCGTTTAAAGAGGCTTCGTTGGTAGCAATTAATTCTGATAGGCATATACTAGTAAAAACTTTGGTTATTGAACCAATTTCAAAAATGTTATCGGCATTATCTATTGTTCGTAAAGTCCCATTATCATTTATTACACCAATAAATTCTGTTGAGGTATTGTCTATTATGGCGATTGCTACTTGGGTGTTTTCTGGAAAAATAGTAATATACTCCTCAATAAGATTTGCAAACTCTTGGTTGTCTATTTCATCTTTAATAGTACTACCATTGGTAGTTGGAGGGGTATCGTCACTAGTATTGCAACTGGTTGCAATAAATAGGCATAACAATGTAATAGTAAAGAGGGCTTTAATAGTTACAGTAGTATTCTTATGTAAAGAATAGATTTGTTTTAAAATTTCCATAGTTTTTTTGATTTAATGAAATTGATGAATAATTGTTTTATGTCATTACAAACCTATGGTGGTAAAACCTTTAGAAGGTTTCAATATCTTAAAATCTAATAAATTCGAACTTATTTGTGCTTTTTTCGGTAAGCATTTGGTGTCATTCCAGTCATTTTTTTAAATGAATTATGAAAAGTGGTTTTAGAAGAAAATCCACATTCTAACCCAATTGCTAAGAGGCTATAATTATCAAACTCTGGATCTAAAATAATACGTTTAACTGCTTCAACTCTATAGCGATTAATGTAGGTTGAAAAATTTTCGCCAGTAACGGTATTAATTAACTGCGACACATAACCAGAACTAATGCCTAATTGTGTTGCAATTTTTTCTCTATCTAATGTGCTGTCTTTATAAATGTTCTGATCATTACAGAGCGCTTCTAATTTTACAAAGTAGTTGTTGTCCTTAGTAAAAGTATCTCCTTTTTTTATGTTTAAACTATTAGATGATTTCTGCTCAATACTAACTGGCTTACTTGAATTTAATTTATTAAGTAAGGTTTTAATTTCTTTTCGGTCTTTTGCAAGTCTAAATTTAAAAATCCCAATGTAGCTAATCCAATAAATTAAAAATGCTACAAATAATGTTAACATTTGTATTAATGGAGTAATGATATCTTGTTGTAGAAATTCGCTAACAGCAGACCCTATAATAGAACCAAAAATCCAAGAAAAATAGAAAATAGAGACTAGAACTAATAAATAGGTTAACCATTTTTTTTCTTCTGGAGTATCAGAAAATTTAATAAAAGTGAACGTGTATATTAAAAGGACTGGAGTAAAAAGGAGTATTATTGGAATTTGAATAAGATTTAATATTAACTCTACTGTTTTTGGTAGAAAACTTAGGCCTCCAGCATATTCATCTATCGCATCATAAACAATACTATATAGAAAAGGAACAAATAACCATAACCATTTTTTTGAGTTTTTTATATTGTGATTTACTTGATGTACCACATATAGAAAAAGGAAAATTGGGAATAGTAGTCCAGAATCTATAATATCAAAAAATCGTAAAAAAGGATAATTTGTATAGGCTCCTGTTTCTTCTAAAACAAAATTTAGTAAAGAGATAGAGAATGAAAAAATAGCAAAGGCTAAATATTTATTTGCTTTACTTTTAAATATAGGTGATTTTAAAATCACTATCCCTAAAATAACTCCTTGAAAAATGGCAATGTTAAGTAGAGTAATTAATAGCAATGGGTAAGTGGTTTGTTTAATGTTTTATAACGATGTATTTATTATTTTGATTTTTTAGATTGAGCATATCAAGAATTTGTTAATATTGCTAGAAGTAAAATCGTAATTATTTTTACACGCATTCTATATTTTTTACTATGGTTTGTATCTAAAAGTAGTAGATTTATATATGTTCTTTTTTTACTTAGCCGAAAGATAATAAAAAAGGGTCAACCAAATAGGTTTATAATAACTCTTCTATTCTATATATGTGTGCTATTGTTTTAGAAATGCAATTATTTTAAACATAATACTAGATAGTTTGTCCAGGTTAGATAAATTTACAAATGGAGAAATATTTTGTTCGTAATACTATAACATGGGTTGTAAAACACGTTTTAATTTAACCAGTTTTGGTGTCTAAATGCGGCTTTTTTGGCCCAATCTTTAGGGCGATCTCCAAAACATTCCAAAATAGCATCTACACCTATTATAGTGCCTTTAGCTAATCTGCCTAATAATGCTATAGGAATCGTTTTGCCATTGGTATCGTTTTTTGGAATAATATAACCATTAGAGTCGGTTTCTATACCATAATCGTCATGAGCTGGCTTTATAAGTTCGTTTAAAAACAGGCTGTTAACTAGCTCAGAATTTACTTGTTTTACCTTGGGACTATCTAACACAGAATTTATCATTACATTGGCTAATATCGTATTGTTATTAGAAGACAAATACCAGCCTTTTTTATCTAGAGTTATTTCCGGATTGTTTATGTAATCTGTTGTCATTATTCCAGCAGACAAAAGTGCTAACATTTGTTGAATACTTTCTACTGGTGGACCGTACGCATATCGTTTCATACGTTCATCTAAACCAATAATTTCAGCA
The DNA here is from genome assembly GCF_053601635.1 of Pontimicrobium sp. MEBiC01747. Taxonomy (NCBI): domain Bacteria; kingdom Pseudomonadati; phylum Bacteroidota; class Flavobacteriia; order Flavobacteriales; family Flavobacteriaceae; genus Pontimicrobium; species Pontimicrobium sp. MEBiC01747. The sequence goes on along the minus strand of NZ_JBSHNS010000412.1, from coordinate 16,993 downwards.
AAAACTTCTGGACTACACTCGTTAAAGGATAATTGCTCGTATATAGAGGGTTGACAGTGCCTCCATACTTGGCCAATACAAAAATCTAAGCTTATTTCGCGGGTGTTTTTAGCCATTTCTATATAGTTCTGCATTAAAAGTGCTGTGGATTGTTCATTATCTACTATAGAGGGAGCTTTGTAAGATTCATTTTTTAACCAGTTTTTTACATGAGTTTCTATAGCACTTAGTATTCTTGTGTTACAAGGTTTGGTTAAAGGTAATTCTGCATAGATTTTTGCAATTATAGGTGTTATAGCTTCTATTAAAAAATTGAAATTTTTGGCTTGCTTTTGTGTTTCGGAATTACCTATTAAGGCGCTAAAAAGGTCTAATTGTTTGTTTGTTGGTTTGTAATAGTTATCTATTTTGGCAGAGAGTGGTTTTGGGACTACGGGTAAACCATTTAGAGAAAATGGAATAAACATAATTTTAGCATCGTTTTTAGGGCGATATACAATTTCTTGTGTTTCTTTATTATTAACTATAAATGTTCCTGTATTACTAGCGATGCTTCTAATAACATCTATGGCGGCTAAACCAAACCCACGAATTGCTATTGTATTTGTGGGTTTTATATGTTCTAAAATTTTTACAATAGGGTAAGGTTCTGTAAAAAGTGTTGTATTATTATTTAGAGCCGCTTTCCAATGTGCAAGTTGTTTAGATAATCTTGTTGGTTGGTGCCCAATGGTTAGTAAAAGTTCATCAGCATTATGAAAGGTACCACTATGTGTTTCTATTGCTACGGTTTTATCTTCTAATAGGTTTACCTTAATAACCCGTTCTTTAAATAGTGTTATCAACCCTAATTTTATTAAGGGTTTTGCTAAGCTATCAAACCGTTCTTTTAAATACTTACCTATTTTTGCTCTTGGAGGGTAAGTGTCTTTTAACTCATTTGAAAGTTTATAAAAATCTTTATTATCCCAGTTATGATACGATGGAAAACTAGGAATTATGATACTCTCTAAGTTTATTTGGGGGCGTGTTTTTATGTTTAGAATACGTTCAGAAATATTAATCCAGTTCGTTTTTACTTGGTCTACGTCATAAACTTGTCCATTACCATAGTGTCCTGTTTCTTCAAATAGTAATATGTGTATTTGTTTACAGGCCTGTTTTGCATTTAGTTCTAAGATTAAATTTTCTAGTGCATATAATCCTCTTGGTCCAATGCCTATAATACTTAAAGTCCTTGTTGTTTTCATTAATAATTTTAAGGTTTATAATAGAACGTATCTAAAGTTATAGTTTGCTCATCAACTTCTATTAAAATGTGTATAAACTACTCAAAAATAAATATAGCAGTTTAGTATTTGTAACGTTATTAAACTAATTATTGTAAAAAAAGATCAAATGGTGTTAATTCTAATTTTAGAGAACATGTCCATATTAAATTGTTCTTTCGGTGTAATATTGGTTCCAAAAAAATAAGTTTTGTTTTTATATTCTAGGTGAGCTACAAACTAACTATTATTATTTCTAATATATTTGCCTGTTTTTCCTCTAAGTTTATAGACTTCCTCTTGTTTAATAACAGTTAGGCTTTTTATTTACTTTTCGTTTTATGTTACAGATAGACTATTAATGGCAATTCTGGTCTTAAATCGAATGTTTTACCTTGAATATTATTATCAAAATACAGTTTCATTAAATGTTCTTTTCCACTTTTAACGGTTATGTTTTTAATGCCGTTTATAGCTTTAATTGTTTCTGTTTTTATGTCTAAATCTGTTGATGTGATATTAATATTTGTAATTTTTTTTGCTCCATTTGGATGCTTGTAAAACGCTCTTGCAAATGCATACTCATCTGGAATATTTTTTAAGTCAGACATTGTTTCAAATCTCTCCGATTCTATTTCAGGATAGACAACAAAAATAGAAGGTTCTTTTAGGTTTATTTTTGAATTTTTTGCTGAATATATACTAGCGTTTCCCTCCATCCAGTCTTGATGGTAGCGTATTTTCTGGAATGGAATTTTTTCTGTATTGTAGTCTTTTACTTTTAACGCTATACTAAAAGGGGACGCACCGTTTTTTTCAAAGTTTGCTCTTTCTGTAAAATCTAAATCTTTGTTTTTTATATTATTTTGCTCCAATTCGTTTTGGTTATAAACAAAAATTAATTCGAGATAGTTATTTAAAAAATAGAAATACCTTCCAGTTGTACCTTGCCCTGTATGGATTTTAGAAAGTGAATCGGGAATAGAAGTAAATCCAATATCGATTAATTTTTGCTTTGCTTTTTCAGGATTTTTAACCCAAATATTTAAATGATCTACTTGTAAATCTGATACTATGTTTTTATCTATTTCAATAGCTTGTTTTTCGTTCTCTTGATTGTTACAAGACAAAAAACTAAATAATAAAACTAAAATTATAATGTAATAACGGAGATTCATTTTAAATGTGGCATAGCGTGTTTGTATATGCTTTAAGCTTTAAAGTTAGCAAATACAAACAAGAGCATCAAAGTGATTTTAGTAATTTTGTTTTTTACTAATATTCTTATTTAATGAGTTGCTTCACTTCATTAGTTAATAAACCTTTTAAAGTATTAAATTCGTATGCATATTGCTCAATTTAAGAGAATACAATTAATTTGCTACACTTTTGTAGAGCGTTTTTATTTTAGGTCTTTTATTATTTTTTTAACGGTTTTTAGTAGTTTATCTGCAGTATCTAGGTCGCTTTGGTTAGTAATAACCGAAACTCCCATGTTAAACTTTGGAAGAATAAATAGCCAATTTTGACTCCCAAAACCTCCTCCGTGCATACTGTAATACGTACCATATTCTTCGTTATTTCTTATGGGAAAATAATAGCCTATTTCTCTATTTCCGTTTTGCAAAAGATTCCTATGAGATTCCTTAATTACGTTATTATTAGAATCCAATTGTAGCTGCATGTAATTTACTAAATCTGGCATGGTTGTTTTAACACCGCCATCTGCTCCATAAATTACAACTTCATGAGGAACAAGTTTGCCAGTCATTCCATAGCCATTTGCCAAATATTGTTCATTTTCTTTTGAAAGTTTAATTTGGGTATTTGGCATGTCTGCATTTTTTTGAAAGTAATTTTTTACTAGTTCATTAAACGATTTACCATATAAATTTTCTAGTATTTCTGCCATTAATTCAGTATCTACATTGGAATATTTATATTTTTTACCAGGAATAGTATCTAACTCTATCGTGTGTAAATCATGAAAGAAATCTTTTTTACTGTAATTCTTTTGGATCTCAGACACCTTAAAAGGTAATTCTTCATTAAAATCATTGAATAAAGCATTGATACTTTCGGGTAGAAATTTTGACATTCTACTTGTATGTGTTAATAAATGTTTGATTTTTATTGGATTACCCTTGTATTCAAAATTTTTAAAATCCTCTTTTAAATAGTTCCGAATATCGTCTTCAAGATTAATTTTGCCTTCTACAACTGCATTGGCAACTAGAACTCCAGTAAACGTTTTACTTACTGATGCTATTTCGTATATGGTATTATCGGTAGGTGTATTGCCTTTTCCTTTGTCTAATTCGCCATAGTGAGCGATGTATTTTTTCCCGTCTTTGTATACTCCTATTGAAACTGCATTTATTTTTGAATCCAAAAGAAGCGAATCAGCATTTTTGTTTATTAAAGCTTGAATTGGATCAACAGATTTAGTTTTAGATGTTTTTTCTGAATTTTTACAGTTTAAAAAGATAAAGAGACAAATTAAAAGGGGGATTTGAAATTTCATTTAATTAATTGTTTGGTTGTTTGTTTAAAGAAGACGAGTTATAAGCAAAAGTGTTACCAATTAGACTGAACTTTCGTTTTTTAGGTGTTTTTAATATGAATATGCGTAGTTTTAATGCCTGTAAATAAAATAAAGCATGTAAAGCTCTTTTTATTAGTATAGTAGCCAAAGGAGAAAGTGAAAAACTAGCTATTGCTTACAGTAAAAAATATGTTGCTATACGATGTTAACCACAGCTGTACTTTGATAGAGAATTAATTGTTTCCTACTTTAGTTCTTTGTTAGCCATAGTAATTATATCTTTTTAAACAAGATTTCCATTATTTCTAAACCTGTAATTTGTTTATTTTTATTTCTTTTAAAAACTATTGGTTTAAATGACATGTCAAATATGTCTTTGGATAAAGATTTCATTTCATCTTTCCAAGCTCCATTTCTATAGTAAAAATATAGTTTACCATTGTGTAACTTGATTTTTTTACTTATTTGCAAATCTGCGTTAAAATACTGTCCTTCAAACTCTTTTAACTCCTCTATTGAATATTTGTAAGGTTCATAAGTTTCAAATAACCAAGGTAATTGATTTTCAGAATCATAGTATTTGTAGTTTTTTCTGCCTGATTTTATATCAAATTCAATCCGTTTATCGTTGAATAGAAATTGATGATTTCCCAATGGTTTTAGATTTGTAATCACATCTCCATCTAAAGTAAGCACAGCCAATTGATTATCCACAAGTTTTATGGTGTTTAATTTTCTATCTTCATCATCACTACCAATAAATAGATAATTGCCTTCATACTGCTTTAATTCTTTTTTAGAAAGATTGACTTGATTTTGTTGTTTAGTTTCTTGTTTGTCCTTAGACCTATCTTTTTGTGAAATGTATAAGTCTACTAATTGAAAAAATCGCTCTTCAAAATCGGGTTCAAATGTGTTTTGAGTAGTAAAAAAGGCAATGTTTAATTCAGGAAAATAAAGGTACTTTGAAACAAAACCGCCTATAATCATTCCATCAAATCCCATTGCTTTGTGTCCGTTGTGCGTTTCAAATTCAACACCTAATCCGTAATTGACCTCTGCTCCGTTATTTAGTTTTGCCTTAGTGTGCATTTTTTTATAGAGTTTGGGGTACTGGTCTTTTATTTTTTTTAATCCCATGTGCCATTTAAACATATCCCTTGCTGTGGTTAGCACTTGCCCGTCTCCATTGTAGATAAATGAATGTAGGTGTGTTTTGTAAAATTCGCCTTCATCTTCTTGATAGCCGATAGCTCTATTTTTTATAATTGAATATGTGCTTGTTTTCTTAATTGTATTTTCCATTTTAAATGGTTTGAAAACATCTTCATACAAAAAATCAGCAAAAGATTTTCCAGATGCATTGGCAACAATTTCAGCAAGTAAGACATAATTTGTGTTGGTGTATTGAAAATAATCTCCTGGTGTAAAATTTAGAGTTTTTACTTTTGTGATAAAATTTATCATTTGAGATTGGCTCAGCATATCTTGCATATAAAAATCGGCTATTCCAGCTATGAGGTCAACTTCTCGTACTCCACTTGTTTGGTTGAGTAACTGCTCGATAGTTGGGTCTCCTTTTTTGTAACGAGGAAGGTTTTCTATATATTTATATGCAGACTCATCTATAGATAACTTGCCTTGTTCTTCTAATAAAAGTATAGCAAATGCAGTGAATTGTTTAGCAATTGAACCTACATCAAAAAGTGTTTTAGATGTTATTGGAATGTTATAATCAAGATTTGCACTTCCATATTGTTTTTCTAAGATAATGTCATTGCCTTGAAATACAGCTATTGAAAAACCTGGTTCGTTCTTTTTTACTTGGTAAAGGTTATCAATTTTGGATTCCAAATTTTGGGAATATCCTATTTTTGAAATTAGTGCTAAAATGATAAATATTCCAAATAGTTTGTCACTCATAGAATTTGCTTTTTTCAAGGACTCAATTAGTTTTAGTTTGTTACAGTTGGGTTTATTATGGCTAATGGTCTCGCCTATGAATAGTTGTGTAGTTTAGCCTTTAACTTTGCAAGTACACACCGAATTGAAAATCCGCGAGGATTTTTGTAAGTAGGCAAGAACAAGCAATTACTTATAGCCATTGTTTTACAACTTTTTTATTCATAATCAGGGATATTCATTCCTAAAATCAAATTCCTATTCGCTGTCCAAATTCCTTTTTCTTTTTCAAGTTTTACAATTCCAGAACCTCCTCTGTTTTTTTTAGATTTTCTCTTTTCTGTTGTTAGTTTTGGGTCGTTTTCAAAAAAGTAACTATCAATATAATATGGAATAGTATTTGGCTCTTTTACATAGATGTGAATGTGTTCAGGTTCTTGAGTTTTAGGATATGGTGCAGGTCTAAATGTGTAAAAGGTAAATTTTCCATCTTTACCAGTTTTTAACCATCCACGATATTGTCCGTGAATTTTTTCCCAGCTAATAGGATTTTCACTTGGTTGATAAATTCCATTTCGGTCTGTATGATAAACGTATAGTATTACATTTTCAGCTGGTGTTTTTCCATCTTTTTGAAATACAGTTCCTGTAATTTTTACTTTCGGTTCATTGTTTTCAAATTCTGGCAAAGTAACAGTTGATTTAGGTTTCAAATTCAATAACTTATAATCCAAAACCGCTTCGCAATCTTGACAAGGTCCACCAACATTTTTTTCAGATTTAGATTGCCCTTTACAGGAAATGGTAAAAAAAGCCATTAAGATTATTACCAAATATTTTTCCATTATCAATGATTTTTCAAATGTTACACAATGGTTTTGTGTATGATTAGTGGCGTGTTTAAGCACCTAATTTAGCAAATAAATACTGAATAGAAAATCCGAGAGGATTTTTGTAAGTAGGCAAGAACAAGCAATTACTTATAGTCATTGTTGTGCGTTCGTTATTTTTTTGTTCCTTCTAGTGTTTTCTGAAGTTCCAAAAGTATTTTTTTGTCAATAATATCGGTTAAAATTCCAGATTCTAAATTGTATTTTTTAATGATTGTTGGCTCGTTATATTCATTGTAAGTTCCATCATCATTTTTGTCAATTCCAAAACTTTTTATTTTATCTTTTTCTTTATAAAGCCAAATCAAAAGATTTGGCGGACTTGGTTAAAAGCTCTAAACTTTGGGTTAAGTACCAAAACCCATATTAATTATAGCCATTGTTAGGCATCTGGCTTTATCTTTCCGCTTTCACGAATTTCCAGTAAAATCAGTTCAAGTTTTTCGGTTATTATTTTTTGAGACTTTGAGTTTTCTATTTTTAGTGGATTATCCCAATCTTTATTTTCTATAACATAAATTTTAAATTCGCCTTTATTAGAAGATATTTCTCCGTACCAACCTAAATCAATTATCAGATTTGAATAATCAAATTCAATTTGTAAAAGGTCTTCTGTTAAATTATATAGATTTCTTTCTTCTGTAAAATCAATTTTAGGGTCATACGTTGTAAAATCATTTTTTGCGATTCTACATCCACTTGGAATAATTAAAGGTTGTAATTTATATTCAATCATTAGTCAGTGATTTCGGTCAGATTTAAATCCAATTCTTTCATAACTTCGTCAATATTGAATTCAAAGTCTTTAGGAATATTTACAGTTGCTATTCCTCCAAAATCCACTTGCCAAAATCCACCGTTCTTAGTTAATTCGTCTCCTAAAACTCTATAATCAGATTCTTTATACTGAGGTGATAAAAAGAAACGTTTTGTTATAAAATCAGAGTCTTTTATTATTTTAACTATTTCGTGTAATCCTTCTTTATTAATCCTTGTTTCAAATTCAGTTCCTTTTGTTAAGCGACAATTGAAAATATCATTATCTGTCATTCTGAATTTGTTTTCAGACAATTGTTCAACATAGAGATTTCCAGTTGATTTTTCTCGTTTGTCATAAACCCGAATTTCGATTTCTTTCATTTCAATTCTCATTTTTTTTTCAGCTTGCGCCTAACTAGTGTATATAAGCAATTTACAAATAATTATCGATTCTGTAGGCTATAGCAATATATTATAAAAAAATAAAGCTTAATTTTAAAAAAAATGTATATAAGTATGTTTCAGGATTTTAAAACTTTAATGATAATTAAAAGATACAGTAGTAATACTATTAATACTTATATTGGGTTATTACAATCTTTTCAAGATTATCTGGGAGATTCTTTAGCTATATCTAAATTGAATAATAAACATTTACTTCAAAAAATTAGAGAATTTATAATAGATAAAAACTACTTATATACATCTCAAAAGCAATTTTTAGGTGCATTAGCACTTTATATGTTAGAAGTGCATAGGATTTCTCTCGATTTAAGTACAGTTCAACCAAGAAAACCACAAAGCGTATTACCAGAAATTTTATCTAAAAATGAAATAAAATCAATAATAGAGAATACAACCAATAAAAAACATAAAGCCATGCTTGCTACTTTATACGCTGTTGGTTTACGTAGTGGTGAATTAATAAACCTTAAAATTTCAGATATAGATAAAAACCGAAAGATTATTTTTATTAAAAGTGGTAAAGGAAAAAAAGATAGAGTTTTACCTTATCCAGAATCTTTAAAGCAGCTATTAAGAGATTACTACATAGAATATAAACCTAAATTTTATGTTTTTGAAGGACAAAAAGGAGGTCCCTAGACAGCAACGTCTTTAAGAAAGGTTTTTAGCGCAGCATGTAAAAGGGCAAAAATAAAAAACAAGTCGCTTGCCATAACTTAAGGCATTCTTATGCAACGCATTTATTAGAGTCTGGAGTAAATTTGAAAATTATACAAGAGTTGTTAGGACATAATAGTATAAAAACTACAATGATGTATACTCAAGTATCAAATAGTAGTCTTTTAAATACTTTAAGCCCGTTGGACTCTATAAATATTAACGATTAATACCTTTTAATAATAACAATTCCTTTTCAGCATTTTCAATAGTGTACGATTTAACTACTTTACCTTTTGGCGTCATTATAACTAATGTTTGCGTCTCTGCTTCATAGTTCCATATTCCATCAACCATAGCGTGTCTATCTGTAGGAGATAGGCTTAGGTATTTGCATGTGCCATCTTTAGCTAATTCCATCTTAAAACGAAAACGACTTGGTGGAAAGGTTTTATAATCTGTAGGGCGAAATACCATGCCCCCTGGATTTAGTTCTTGTTCTTCTCTAGAGTCCGTCCAAGAGCCAATTAAGTTAGATTGTTCTATTGTTTGTGCTATTTTTGTTGGCATAGGTTGTTTATCGAAATAAATTTTAAAGGCTTCAAAATCGTAAGGTTTATTAATAATTTTTTTGTTTTTATCTAGTACAAAATAACTTGGTGTGGCACTTACATTGTAATTGTTTCCTATTGGGTTGTCCCATTTACCTTGTCCAAAAACATGAAGGAAATCTGGATACTCGTAAGTCATGTTTCTCCATCGGTATAAATCATTATCTAAAGCTATAGCAATAACTTGAAGGTGTTGTTTATTAATACCAGCAGTATATGCCTTTAGTTTAGGGATTTCATCTAAACAATGTGAACAAGTTGTGCTCCAAAAAAATATTAAGTAATTGTTAGAATGGTTTAACTCACTTAATTTTTTACTAGTTTTTACGCCTTTATTATTTATTGTTTCTATTTCAAAGTCGTAGCCTGTGCTACCAATAGATGCATTTTTAAAGTAAGTAATTTTTTCGCTTAACGGCATATCGTTAGCATTATAGGCTAATTGTATTAGGTACTTTGTGGCAATATGGTTAGCTACGTCTTCATTTTCTTCTTGAGCAAATTGATTCCATAATACTTCTAATAAAATCTTCTGTATTTTTGGGTGGTTCCTAGAGGCTTTAGCAACATCATCTATATTACTTTTAAAATCGTTATTTCCACTATCTGGATTAGAAAACCCAAAAACATAGTTTAAAGTTGTCTCAATTAAAAAGCTTGAATTTTGTAGCATTTCGTTACCAAAGTCAATAGGTGTAAAATAATTGTCTTTAACGTGTTTTGAAAATGTTTGTACATCTTCGTACTTACTAGGAATATAAGGTCTTCCTGCTTTTATAAAATTATAGGCAAGTGTGCCTTCAGTTGCTTTTTCGAACTCATTTTGAGTTTCGTTAAGGATTTTAAATACACTATTAAACCCGTCTTCATCTTTTGTATTTTTAGAGTAGTAGTTGTTTATACTAGCTCCTACCATGCTCATACTTTTGTTATACGATGTAAGTAGTTTGTTTTGCGAAGATTCTATAAATGTTACCCCTTTTTTTAAATCGAATTCTAGTACAATATCTTCTTTACCATTGTATAATAAATCGAAATTATATTCTTCTTGTGGCTGTGCATAAACAATACGGTATGTTCCTGGTTTTTGCTTTTTATCCATAGTGATTTCAAAACTTCCATCTTTGCTAATATTGGCATTATTTATAAATACCGATGTTTCTGCTGTAACTCTATATAAAAATACAAAGTTAAATTCTTCAGGTGGTGTAAAGGTTCCCTTTATGGTATGCTGTGCAAGTAATACACTTGGTAATATGCTAAGTAAAAAAAGTAATTTTTTAGTCATTTTAAAATGGGTTTCTTTTATAAGGACAATAATTATTCCAAAATGGGTTGTAGTGCTTTTAAAGCTTGTTCTACGGTTTTAATATTTTCAAAAGTAAGTAATAAACGTAAGCCATTTCTGGTTTGCTTCTCTTTCATTTTACCAGCTCTTGGGTTTTGTTGTACATATTGTAATATCTTAGTAAAATTAGGGCTTTGGTAAAAACGGCTTTGTTGGTCGTTTATAAAGTAACTTATTAGTTTGCCTTGTTTTAATATTACTTTCTCTATACCCAATTTAGTTGCTATCCATTTAAGTTTTACACTGTTTAGTAGGTCTACAACTTGTGTTGGTAATGCTCCAAAACGGTCTATAAGCTGCGCTTCGAAAGTTGTTAATTCTTCTTCTGTTTTAAAATTGTTTAATTGGGTGTATAGGTTTAAACGTTCGGCAATATTATTTACATAATCGTCTGGGAAGAGCAATTCGAAATCGGTATCTATAGTAATATCTTTTACATAGTCTTTATTTTCTGCTTCGTCTTCGTATAGGTCTTTAAATTCGTTTTCTTTTAGTTCTTCTATTGCTTCGTTTAATATTTTTTGGTAGGTATCGAAACCTATTTCGCTTATAAATCCGCTTTGTTCTCCTCCTAATAAATCTCCAGCACCGCGAATTTCTAAGTCTTTCATAGCGATATTAAAACCGCTACCAAGAGCTGTAAATTGCTCTAGGGCTTGTATACGTTTACGGGCATCGTTAGTCATGGCAGAATATTCTGGTGTTATAAAATAACAGAATGCCTTTTTGTTGCTTCTACCTACTCGTCCACGCATTTGGTGCAAGTCGCTTAATCCAAAATTATTAGCATTGTTTATAAAAATAGTATTGGCATTAGGAACGTCTAGACCGCTTTCTATTATGGTTGTACTTACTAACACATCGAAAGCACCGTCCATAAATGCCAGCATAAGTTCTTCTAGTTTTTTACCATCCATTTGACCATGGCCAATGCCTATTTTAGCATCGGGTACTAAGCGCTGAATCATGCCCGCAACTTCTTTAATATTTTCTATACGGTTATGGATAAAGAATATTTGTCCGCCGCGTTGTATCTCGTAACTTACTGCATCTCTAATACTTTCTTCATTAAATCTAATAACATTACTTTCTATAGGGTAACGGTTGGGAGGCGGCGTTGTTATTACCGATAAGTCTCGGGCTGCCATTAAACTAAATTGTAATGTTCTAGGTATTGGTGTTGCTGTTAGTGTTAATACGTCTACATTATCTTTTAACGTTTTTAATTTTTCTTTTACGGCTACTCCAAATTTTTGTTCTTCATCTACAATGAGTAGTCCTAAGTCTTTAAATTTTACGTTTTTATTTACGAGTTGGTGTGTGCCAACAATAATATCTACATGTCCTTTTTCTAATCGTTCTAGTGTTTCTCTTTTTTGTTTTGCGGTACGAAAACGGTTAACATAATCTACAGTTACAGGAAACTCTTTTAAGCGCTCGCTAAAGGTTTTATTATGCTGAAATGCTAAAATGGTTGTTGGTACTAAAACGGCTACTTGCTTACCGTTGTCTACGGCTTTAAATGCAGCACGTATGGCGACTTCCGTTTTCCCAAAACCTACATCTCCACAGATTAAACGATCCATAGGGCGCTCGCTTTCCATATCTGCTTTAATGTCTGCCGTGGCTGTCATTTGGTCTGGTGTGTCTTCGTATATAAAAGAGGCTTCTAGTTCGTGTTGTAAATAACTGTCTTGTTTGTATTGAAAGCCTTTTTCTAGTTTACGTTTAGCGTATAGTTTTATTAAGTTAAATGCTACATGTTTTACACGTGCTTTTGTTTTCTGTTTTAATGTTTTCCATGCTTTACTACCTAATTTATAGACTTTAGGCGGTTTGCCATCTTTACCATTAAACTTCGTAATTTTATGTAGGGAATGGATGCTTAAATACAATACATCGCGCTCACCGTATACTAGTTTTATGGCTTCTTGTTTTTTGCCTTCTACATCTATTTTTTGTAGTCCTCCAAATTTACCAATACCATGGTCTATATGTGTTACATAATCTCCAATATCTAGATTGGTTAATTCTTTTAGGGTTATGGCTTGTTTTTTTGCATACCCATTTTTTAGGTTGAATTTGTGGTAGCGCTCAAATATTTGATGATCTGTATAGCAAACTATTTTATTGGCATGGTCTACATAGCCTTGATAGAGCGATAGGGTTATGGCTTGGTAATGAACGTCTTGCTCTACATCGTCGAAAATATCTTTAAAACGCTTGGCTTGTTGTTCGCTAACGCAGGCTATATAATTAGTGTAGCCGTTATTATGGTTTCTGTTAAGGTCGTCTATTAATAGGTTAAATTGCTTATTAAATGCGGGTTGTGGTGTTGTATTGCATATTATTTCGGTTGCGGGGTTTAACCAAGCATCTGTGCCAAATTCTACTAATGTAAACTGTAGGAGTTGTTTTTTTAGTAATTGCGAATTGCAAAATAATTCTTTAGGTTCTGCATGTTTTACTTCTGTAGAAAGTGTTTTAAAGGCTTCTTCTGCTTTACCAAAAAAGTTATCTATTCTAGAAAAAAGGACGTCTACATTTTTTGTAAATACAACTGTTTTTGCTGCTATATATTTTAGAAAACTAGCTCTAGACTCGTCTAGAAATTTATTTTCTACATTTGGGATTATTCCTATTTTTTTTATTTGCTCGTTAGAGAGTTGCGTTTCTACATCAAAAGTACGAATGCTATCTACTTCGTCTCCAAAAAACTCTATACGGTAAGGCTCATCGTGAGAGAATGAAAATACATCGACAATACCGCCACGAACAGAGAATTCTCCAGGTTCGGTTACAAAATCTACTCGCTTAAATTTATATTCGAATAATACTTCGTTTACAAAGTCTATAGATAAGTTGTCGCCAATAGTAATTTTTAGCGTATTGCGTTCTAATTCTTTTCGGGTTACTACTTTTTCGAATAATGCATCGGGATAGGTAACTATTAATGCTGGTTTTTTTTGTGAGTTAATACGGTTTAAAACCTCGGCTCGTAATAGTATATTGGCATTATCTGTTTCTTCTATTTGGTAGGGTCTTCTATAACTTCCAGGATAGAATAAAACATCTTTTGTATTAAGTAGCTGCTCTAAGTCGTTAAGGTAAAAAGCGGCTTCTTCTTTATCATTAAAAATGAGTAAAAAAGGCTTAACTGCATTTTTAAAACTTTCGCTTATAACAAAGGATAGGGCAGAGCCTATAAGTCCTTTTATATGCGTTTTTTGTTCGGTTTGGGCAATAGCAGTTTGAAGTTTTTGCAGTTGCAAAGACTTTAAATAGGTTTGCGAGATTGTAGATTTGCTCACGTATTTTTCTTTTACACAAATATATGTTTTAAATTACGAATTACGAATTGACTTTTTTAATTTTAAAATTCGTTTAACTCAAAAATACTGGTGTAGCTTTTAGACTCGCTTATGATGATGTGATCTAGAAGTTCAATTTTAAGAGTTCTAGCCCCTAACATTATTGATTGTGTTAGTTTTAAATCGTCTTCACTAGGTTTAGTATTACCTGAAGGATGGTTATGACAGAGTATTAGTTTTTTACATTTTTTTGCTACTGCAAAGTTAAAAACTTCTACAGGGTCTAAGATATTTTGATTTAGTGTGCCAATGGTTAACAACTCTATATACTCTACATCATTATTAGTGTTTAAACCTATAGACCAGAAGTATTCTTTTTTTCGATGAAGCCTATTTTGTCTTAATAGTATTTTACGCATAATACGAGCAATATCCTTTGTGTTTGCTATGTGTATGTTTTCATCTTTTGGAAGGCGTACAGTCATAATAAGTTACTTTATTTCAAATATAATATTTTAATTAATTGATACTACACATTAAAGTAAACTAAATGTTGCTAAGCACGCGCATTAGTGATTGAGGTATTTGTTGAAGCTCTTTTAAATTTTTTAATTTAAAAAGCGACTGCCGAAGACACGACATTTTGTGTGCAAAATGGAATGCCCAAAAAAAGAAATTTTTAATTTTAAAAAGGGTTAAGATTACTTATATTTGCAGCACTTAAAAAAATAAAATATATGTCATTTTCAGATTTATTTGATAGCGGATTTAAAAAGCGTAATGAAGATCATTTTGCAGCGATTGTTAGAGTAGCAATGGATGATGGTATTATTACAGACGACGAGAAAGCGTTTTTAGACAGATTAGCTCGAAATTTAGATATTTCTGAAGCTGATTATAAAACGATTTTAAAGGATTACCAATCGCACCCAATTAATCCTCCTACTTCTTACGATAAGCGTTTGGAGCGTTTATACGATTTAGCGCGCATGGTATATATAGACCATATTAAAGGAGATCATGAAGAGGTTTTACTTAGAAAAATTGGTATTGGTTTAGGGTTTACTCCAGAAAACGTAAAATATGTTTGCGATAAGGCATTAACCTTAGTAAGTAATGGAGTGGATTTAGATACTTTTATAGAAGAAATTAAATTAATGAACAGATAGTTTTCATTATTAATGATAAACACACAAAAAAAAGCGAACGTAATAGTTCGCTTTTTTTATGTGTTGCTTTTTATAATTTGTAATATTTTTTTATCATCAAAGGGTTTGCCTATATAGCCATTCATCTGCTTTTCTATACAGCCAGCTTCTTCTTTTGTGTTAGGTTTATCTGTTATTGCTATAATAGGAATTTTTGAGAATTGACTAAATTCTGAAAAACGAGCATAGCGCGTAACATCATAACCATCCATTTTGGGTAACCTTAAATTTATTAATACAATATCGAATTTAGATCTGTGTAATTGATTAATAACATCATCTCCGTTATCTACAATAACACAATCGTAAATTCCTGAACTGTTTAGTATTTTTGAAATAGCTATTTGATCTTTTTTTATGGTTTCGCCTACTAAAATTCTGTAATCGTATGTTTTTTTATGGTTTGGAATTTGTTCTATAGTTTCATTAACATGATTTTGAGAGATTTTAAGTGGTAGCGTTACAGTAAAAGTAGTACCTTCTCCAAGCTTACTCGATACTTTTATTGTTCCTTTTAAGGCTTCAACTAAACGTTTTACAATGCTTAACCCCAAACCTGCACCTTTATTGGCTTGTTTATTATTTATTTGGTAAAAACTATTGAAAATAAAATCCATTTTATCTTTTTCTATACCAATACCAGTATCTTTTACTATAAATGCTAACTCTGCTGTTTGGTTATTTTTAGATAATAATTTTATTTGTAAACTAATTGTTCCAGAATTGGTAAATTTAATAGCATTACCAATAAGGTTGCTAGATATTTGTGCTAGTCTAAATTTATCTGATATGATATATTTTGGACAATTTTCATCTATTTCTGTTTCTAAAACGAGTCCTTTGTACTCGCATTTTTTTGTGTAAATATCTATTATTGTCTGTAACTCGTCTATAAGGTTTAATTCGCTTTCTACAATAGAAAAATAGCCAGTTTCTATTTTCGAGAGGTCTAAAATATCATTAATCATGTATTTTAACTTCTCATTAGTGTTTTTTATAACTTTTAAGTTATAATGTTGACTTTGTGTAAGGTCTGAAGATTCAAGTAAGAAAGTAGAACCGCTAATGGTGTTAATAGGCATTTTAATTTCATGACTAAAATTTGCTATAAAGTTATTTTTAAAATCTTCTTTTTTTTGAAGTAATTCGTTTTTATAGGTTAATACTTCCGCCTGTATTTTTGTTTCGTTCCTTATTTGTGCTACTTTTTGATAGGCTGTATATTGTTTGGTTAAATCATGAATTATAATAAGAGCATTATTATCGTTTTTAAACGTTTTTAAGGATACATCTATAATATAATGTTTCTGTTTTATATTTATGTTAACACATGAAAAATTATGAGTAGTATCTTTATTAGAGAGTAATGGTGTTAGCGTTTCAAAAAATGGGTGCAGCGCGCTAATATGTTCTCCCTTTGTAATATTAAAAATAATGGTATCGCTATCTATAACATTTCCAGTATTATTAATGACTATTATTTGATTTATAGAGTTACTGTACGAGGTATTGTAGTCCTTTATCATTAAATGGTATTATTTTATAGATTATGCTAGGGAGCAAATAAATATACAGTTTTTTTATAGATTAAAATTTGGTATTTATATGATTGATAACTCTTTTATTTAAGATATAGAGCCATTTTTTCTAAAAGAGATTCTTCGTTAAAGGGTTTTTTTATGACATCATTAATTCCTGCCTTTTTATAACGTTTTAAGTCTTCTTTAAATACTTTAGCAGTTAAGGCTATAATAGGAATTTTTCTATGCTGCTTTTCTGGTAGTTTTCTAATAAGTTTAGCAATATCATCTCCAGAGTTTTCTTTTAATTTAATATCCATGAGTACTAAATCGAACTCATTATCGAAATTAGTTATTTTAGAAATAACATCTTCTGGAGTAAAAACGATATCTAAGAAAAATTGTCCTTTAGAGGCTAATATTTTAAGTACAGATAATTGTGTTATTTCTGAATCTTCTACTAAAAGAATATTGTATTTTTTATCCTTTTTTAAATGACTAAGTTTAGA
>NZ_JBSHNS010000411.1:0-723 GCF_053601635.1 Pontimicrobium sp. MEBiC01747 | reverse complement strand
ATCATTTCCTTGTGGAGATCTAGACATATTATTTACAACTTTTTCTGCCCAGTCTTTTGCTACTTCCTCTCCATTATTAGCTATAATAGATGCCATTAGTGATTGATTATATATATTATTTGATGATCTTACTAATATTTTATTTTTCCAATTACTTGATGCTAAATTCTCGTAAGTAGATAATTGTTCTGGTTTTACTCTATCTTTTGCATAAGCGATAACACGAGCTCGCTTTGTTAGGGCAAACCATTCATTATTTTCTCCTCTTAAGTTAAGCGGTATTGTTTTATTTAATAGCTCTGAATTTACTGTTTGTAACAATCCTTTATCTGTAGCACGAACTAAACGTCCTGCATCTACAGTAATTAATACATCGGCAGGAGATGCTTCTCCTTCTACTATCATTTTTTGAATAAGCTCGTCTGCTTTTGCATTAACAACATTTACCTTAATTCCTGTCTGCTTTTCAAAACTTGCAAATAATTCTTGATCTGCTGGATAGTGTCTATGTGTATATACATTTACTTCTTCTTTTTTCACTTCTGTTTTATTGTCTTCTTGTGTCTCTGTTTTTTTATCGCTTTTACATGCGCTAAATAAAATGACTATTAAGAGTACTAAATAAGAGTTTTTCATGTATTATTATTTTTATTTTTTAAAATTTAAACTGTAGTGTAGCAAATACATTTCTATTTACAGATGGTATAATACCTGGCCCAGGAT
>NZ_JBSHNS010000410.1:0-6629 GCF_053601635.1 Pontimicrobium sp. MEBiC01747 | reverse complement strand
GTCCTGGGGTGCACTACAAGCTTAACAAAACTGTTACGCTTTCAGCGGGTTACACCTATTCAAGAAATTACAAACCCAACAAAAAATTTAACGAAAACGATGCTTGGGAACAATTGATGTTATCGCATAAA
This sequence comes from Pontimicrobium sp. MEBiC01747, assembly GCF_053601635.1. NCBI lineage: Bacteria > Pseudomonadati > Bacteroidota > Flavobacteriia > Flavobacteriales > Flavobacteriaceae > Pontimicrobium > Pontimicrobium sp. MEBiC01747. Next base: position 6,498 of record NZ_JBSHNS010000410.1, on the reverse strand, counting down.
TCAGGAAAATCGTCTTTCAAACACCGATTCAGACTAGAGCAGCGCTTTATTGACAACATCGTGCAAGTACCTAATGGTGACTTTGTCAAGGATGGTACTAATTTCGGAATGCGTTTCCGATATCGCTTTACATGGAGTATGCCTTTGATAAGAGTTAAAAATGACAAAAGTATTGGCATTATGGCTTTTGACGAAATTTGGCTCAATACAGAAAAAGGTATTGTTCCAAGAAGTGTGAACCAAAACTGGTTCTATGCCGGATTATCTTATCCGCTTTCGAAAAAAACATCTATAGGAATTGGTTATCTCGATGCCTATGCACCTATTGGAGGTGGTCACAACTTTGTAGATAATCATATTTTACAAACAACTCTAAAATATCACATTTAATCAAAACTTATATAAGATGAAAACAATTAAAATAACCTTTGTTTGTATATTGTGTACATTAGCTTTTGCATGTAACAATAAGCAGGAAAAAAAAGTTAAGGAAGTTAAGACTTCCAAGGAAGTTGCAAAAACCTCAAAAAAAAAGCATTGGAGTTATGAGGGAGAAACTGGACCAGAACATTGGGCAGAATTTGAAAAAGATTCCGATTGTGATGGCAAGCATCAATCACCCATCAATATTATAAGTGTTGAAGCTAAAACAGATACTGATTTAAAACCGTTGGATATTTACTATGCCTCACAAACAAAAATCCATGATGTGGTAAATAATGGTCATTCAATCCAATATAATTTTGAACCAGGAGACTACATCAATTATAAAGGTAAAAAATTTGAGTTGAAACAAATTCATTTTCACGAAGCTTCCGAACATACCATAAACGGAGTAAGATTCCCGATAGTTATTCACATGGTTCATATGAGTAAGGATAAAGAGTTTTTAGTTTTAGCCATAATGGCGAAAGAAGGAAAAAGCAGTGCTCCTTTCAGATTTCTAGAGAGTTATTTGCCAGTTGAAAAAGGTCAGATAAAAACAGTTGATGCTTCTTTTGATCTCAATCAGAATTTACCAAAAGACAAAGGCTATTACAATTATGTGGGGTCTCTAACCACACCACCTTGTACCGAGGGTGTGAACTGGTTTGTGTTTAAAGATCCTATTACCATTTCAGTAGGTCAAGTTAAACAATTGCAAAAGCTAATGCCAATGAACAATTATCGAAACGAGCAACCACTCAATGGCCGTCAAGTAATGCAAACAAAATAGCAAACCCTTTCTAAATGAATAGGAGACATGCAATTTTATTTAAAGGAATTACAAATAAAACCGTTTCAAGATTTTGAAGCGGTTTTTTCTTTTATACCGATTTCAACAGGCAATAATCACCTTTCTTTTTAAATTCTCTAATTGTTTGTCCGCTATATTTTTTGAACGTACGTGATAAATGACTAGCATCAGTAAAACCTAATTCATCTGCAATTTGATTTAAGGTATAATCTGAATATAGCAATCGAATTTCAACTAATTTTAATCTCGATTTTGCGATGTATTCTCTTAATGAAGTACCAGTTGTTTTCTTGAAAAACTCACTAATGTAAGTAGGTGACATAAAGAAAACGGTAGCAAGATTTTCTATTTTTAATAAATCTGGGGTATCAATATGCTCTTGAATATATGATGTCATTTCTGCTAATCTTTCATCTTGTATATCATTCCCTATAATCTCGGCGGTACTCTTTTTAATACTACGCATTAAAATATGTAGCATACTTACCATTAAACTTTTAATAAGCTCAACAGACTGCAGCCCATTGTTCTGCGTTTCATAAACAATGGTATTCATTAAACTAATTACATTACGACGGTCGTTTTCATTTTTAATGACTTCGCCAGGTTGTTGTTTGTAGTTGGCTAGAATATAAGAGGCTTCTTTAAACCAATTTTCAAAATCTGATGCATTGTTTTTATTGTGCTTAAAAAATGATTTTGTAAATCTTAAGAATACAAATTTTGTAGGTTTTTCTATGGTAAATGAGTGACAACGTAAAGGCGGTAACAAGAATATATTTTCACCTTGATAAGGATAATGATTGTAATTAATACATTGCGTTCCTTTTCCATTTTCTATATAAACAACTTCAAAAAAATTGTTTTTAACAGGGCGTTGTTGCCATTCTGTTAATTCTAAAACTTGTATATCGAAAGGTTGGTTTGTATTTATTGTTTTCATTTTCTATATTTTTATTGCTTATTTCTATACAAATATAAATTATTACAATGTGAATATGTTTGAGGCGAATTGAAAAACCTTTTTCTGTACTAAAACATCCAATATATATACTTATTTCAAAGTTGGTTAATTTGTAATTTCGTTACTAAATAATTAAATAAAACTTTTATGAAAAAAATTATTACGCTTTTATTATTTTCCGTTGCAATGGTATGTAATGCTCAAACATTTAACCAGATTACAAACTTTCCTGATGCCAATTTACAGTTAACTTGGGTTTTTGCAACTTCAGAAAGTACAGCATATATCACGGCTTTTAACACTCAGTTTATTTACCAAACTAATGATGGTGGAGTTACTTGGGATAAAAAACAAGTGTCTAACGTTAATTTGAATTTTACTGATGTATATTTTATAGATGTTGATAATGGTTGGGTAACAGCAGCAGATGACTCTGGAGTTGGTAAACTCTTTAAAACAACTGATGCTGGAGTTACTTGGAACGATGTTAGTAATTTATTACCTTTTATTAATAATGTGCCATTAAGTTCGGTTCGTTTTAATGGTAGTAATGGTGTTATTGGTACAGGAGGAGGATTGTTTGATGTTACTTTTGAAGCCCCAAATTATTACACCACTTCAGATGGTGGATTATCGTGGGAGTCTCACGTTTTACCAAATCCAAATATTGCATTTCAAGATGCTTTTGAAGTTTCCAGAATATCTAATAACCCTGCAACAGGCACGTTTCAAATAACAGGTGCGGCAGGAGTTTCGGCAAATATAGTTTATAATTCTACTGATAATGGAAATACCTTTACTCAAGTTGTGCTTAATAGTGATTTTAATAATTTCCCTTTCGGGATGTTTAACGTTAACGGTACTGTTTATTGGTTTCCACAGGCAATTCCTCAAAAATCGACAAATGATGGACTGGCTTGGAGTTCATATAATTACCCAACTGACTCTTTTGAGGTTTTATCGGGCTTTTTTGATTCAGCCGATAGGGGGTGGATTGTTGGAGATAATTCAAAAATTCATAGTACAGTAGATGGAGGTACAACCTGGACTACAATTCAAAATATAAATAATGGAATTTTATTAAGAGATATAAATAAATTTGGTTCCGTTATGTGGGCAGTTGGAGAAGTAAGCTCTGTTTATAAAGCCGTAGATGCTCCTCTATCGGTAGAAGGTTTTAATTCAAGAAAAATAAGTGTTTATCCAAATCCTTCTTCATCAACAGTAACCATAAAATCAAATATTGATATTTCTGAAGAGTTTAAGTTGTTTAACACATTGGGTCAGAATGTTAAAGCTAAAACAACAAGTCTTTTATCGCCCAATAAAAAAGAATTAAATTTAGATATTTCAAGTTTAAAAGAAGGTATTTATTTTTTTAAACAGAACGGTACGACTTTGAAAACAGTAAAAGTAATTAAATTGTAGTTTTACAATTAAGTAGTATAGTAAATATGATTAAAAAGTTCGGTTTAAAAGCAAACTTGTTTTTAAACCGAACTTTTTGTGTAAAACAGCATATATGGGTTAAATATGAATAAATAGAGGTAAAACATTAAAATAATAGTTGCTCTCTCTTAAAATTATTCTTTAAACTCTTTAAATAACCATTAAATATACAACAATATCCATTTTTAATACCTCATTTTAAGCGTAATACCGTCATACATTTGTAATATAATTAAAACATAAAAAACATAAAGTGATGAGAGCAATCGTTTTAAAAGCATTTGGAGGCATTGAAAATTTGGAGATGCAAGAAGTTTCCAAACCAGAACCTAAAGCAAATGAAGTACTTATACAAGTGAAAAATATAGGACTAAATCCTGTAGATTATAAAACAAGACAAGGTGGTGGAATTGCTAGAAGAATGGAATTACCTGCAATATTAGGTTGGGATATTTCGGGTGTTGTCAGTCAAGTAGGAAACAAGGTTTCAAAATTTAAAGTGGGAGATGCTGTTTTCGGAATGGTAAACTTTCCTGGAGCCGGAAATGCTTATGCAGAATTTGTAACTGCACCAGAAGACCAATTAGCACTAAAGCCAAGCGCTATTTCTTTTGAAGAGGCCGCAGCTTTAACACTTGCACCTTTAACCGCATACCAAGCATTAATAAATGTGGTTAAAGTGAAGCAAGGAGACAAAGTATTGGTACAAGCTGCAGCAGGTGGTGTAGGTCACACCGCAGTACAGATTTTAAAGAGTGTTGGTGCCTATGTCGTAGGAATCGCTTCTGGAAAAAACAAAGCGTTTTTAGAATCTTTTGGCGTCGATGAATTTATCGATTATACACAAGAAGATTTTACGCAAAAAGTAAAGGATATGGATATTGTTTTTGACTGTGTAGGTGGAAATACAGGAGCCGATTCTATTAAAGTAGTAAAACAAGGTGGTACAATGATTTCTATTCCTAGCGGAATTGCAAAAGATTGGAAAGACAGCAGGCCAGATGTTACCACACCAAGTTTTTTAGTACAATCAAACGGGACAGATATGGAAGCTTTAGCAAAAATGGCTCAAGAAGGCTCTTTGAAAGTTAAAGTATCTCAAGTATTTCCTTTTGAAAAGGTAGGCGATGCACACTTACAATTAGAAACACATAGAACACAAGGAAAAATAGTATTAAGTATAAATTAAATAACAAAAATTAAAAAAAACAACCAAAATGAAACAGCTATTTATAGTGTTATTCGTTGGATTATTATCTAATATAGCATTTGCCCAAAATCAAATTGATTTTAAAACACCAGATGGTGTTTACCCAGAGGGAATTGCATATTATCCACAAAAAGATGCATTCTTAATTAGTTCTATTACCAAAGGACAAATTGGGATGGTAGATAGACAAGGGAACTATAGTGTTTTCTTGGATAACAAAAATTTCTTTTCTTCCGTAGGAATGAAAGTAAAAGGAGATAAATTATATGTTGCAGTTGGTGATTTAGGATTATCAAATCGTTCAACAAAAGTAAGTCCTAAAACAATAGCACGATTGCTTATTTTTGATGTAAATACCAAAAAGTTACTTAAAAAAGTAGATTTACATAAAGAATACGAAGGCGCACATTGGGCAAACGATTTAACGGTAGATGACAATGGTGATGTATATATAACTGATAGTTTTTCGCCAGTAATCTATAAGGTGAACAAAAAAGGAAAAGCCACAGTTTTTGTTGAAAACGACCAATTTAAAGGAGATGGCATTAATCTTAACGGAATTTTAGTACACTCAAATGGATATTTGTTAGTCGCTAAAAACAGCGATGGTAAACTATTTAAAGTGGATATGAAAACAAAAGCAGTTTCCGAAGTACAATTAGCAACACCTATTGTAGGAATGGATGGTCTTTTGTTAGACAAAGACGGTAGTTTAATTATAGGTCAAAATACAGCTAACGAAGCCTATCATAAAGTAGTAAGTACCGATGACTGGAAATCTGGATATATAGTAGCTAGTGATACTAAAGGTTTAAATTTTGCTACTACATCTACAATGGATAATAAAGGCGATATTTATTTTGCGAACACCTACATTTCAGACTTATTTCAAGGGAAAAACGACAGAACCCAATATTTTATCAGAAAATTTGATGCGGTTTATGCAGATGGTGGATTGGTGCAACAATTCAATATAAATGATTTAAAAACCGAAGTGTTTAGTGATAAAATTTCACGTAAAGTAGTGCCAAGCAATGAAGGAACTTTTACCATTTACACCTTAAAAAAAGGAGCACATATTCCTAAACACAAGCATCCACAGCAACAGACCACATATATCCGTTCTGGAAAAGTGAAAATCATCATTGGAGAAAACGAAGAACATATTTTAGAAGCTGGAGATGTAATTGTAATTCCTGGAAATGTAGAACACGAGTTTTTCATTTTGGAAAATACGGAGGACATTGACATCTTTTCGCCAAAGCGTGATGCGGATTGGATTTTAGGGAAATCGAAATTTTTACAAAAATCGAAATAGAAATTATGAAGCATCTACAAAAAATATCGTTAATAGCATTTTTGAGTACATTCCAAATAGGATGTGCTCAAAATAATACAGCAGAGTTATATGCCACTTTAAATCAGGCAGTCGGAAATGTCGCTTATACAGAAAAAGGTACATTAGTATTTAGTCACCATCCCTTTTTTAAACCAGAAGTTCGAGTAGCGAAATACAATGAAGCTACGAAAACGGTAGTTCCTTTCCCAAACAAGGAATGGAATACACCAAAAACCAAAAATGACTTTTATTTAGACGATGTATTGGGTATTCGTAACGATACCAAAGGTATTGTGTGG
>NZ_JBSHNS010000409.1:0-17055 GCF_053601635.1 Pontimicrobium sp. MEBiC01747 | reverse complement strand
GGGGTATGGTGTACGTTTGTTCTGTAATCGTAAAACCATATATCTTTTGTCCAAGGATTTTTACTTGCGGGTTTATTATTAAAAAATAGCACGTTTGCTTTTACTCCTTGTGCATAAAATATACCTGTTGGCAGCCTTAATATGGTATGCAACTCAGTCGTTTTTAGTAATTGTTTTCTCACTTCTTCTCCTGCGCCTCCTTCGAACAAAATATTATCTGGCAATACTACTGCTGCTTCTCCTGTTATTTTTAATTGTGTTTTTATGTGTTGTAAAAAGTTTAATTGCTTGTTGGATGTGGTTTCCCAAAAGTCTTGACGATTATAACTTAAATCTTCTTTTACAATATCGCCTTGCTCGTTGGTAAAGGTCATACTACTCTTTTTACCAAATGGCGGATTTGCTAATACGTAATCGTAACGTTTACCATCGTCTGCTATTAAAGCATCGTTTGGATTTATAAAGGATTCCCCATCTATTTCGCCTATATTATGTAAATACATATTCATTAAACACATACGGCGTGTATTCGCTACAATCTCGTTACCATAAAAGGTTTTGTTTTTTAAAAAAGCTTTTTCTTCTTTGTCTAACTTATTATTTTCTACAATCCAATCGTAGGCTGCTAAATAAAAACCTCCTGTTCCACAGGCTGGGTCTACAATGGTTCGCATTGGTTTAGGTTGCACACAGGCTACCATTGTTTTTATTAGTGCTCTTGGTGTAAAGTATTGTCCTGCGCCACTTTTAGTATCTTCTGCGTTTTTCTCTAAAAGCCCCTCGTATATTTTACCTTTTATATCTGCGCCCATTAGTGACCAATCTTCTTTGTCTATTAGATTGATAACTTTTAATAGTTTAGCGGGGTCTTGTATTTTATTTTGGCTTTTGGTAAATATTTGCCCAAGTGTTCCTTTTTCTGTAGAGAGTGTTCGTAATAACTGGCTGTAAAAGGATTCTAACTCTGCTCCTCTTTTACTAGACAGGGTTTCCCAATTGGCAATTTCGGCATCTTTAACTTCATTACCTTCTACGTCTTTTAATCTAGGAAACACTAAACCTTTGTTATAAGGTGGCTTATTCAACTCGTCTGCCATTTTTAAAAATAGCAAATAGGTTATTTGTTCTAAATAATCGCCATAGCCTACACCATCATCTCTAAGTACATTAGCGAGGTTCCATATTTTTGATATTATTGTTGCGTCTGTCATTTTTAATTACTGTATTCTATAAATTTTTCATTTGTTGCTTTGTCATTATCAAAAGCCCAATATTCCAATTTAAAATCTGAAGCTATTGTTTTATTAAGCAATTTAATATAATCTATGTCTTTTTTATTGGGTTTTGCTGGACCTACTATAATCATTTTTTTTACATTCCAATTATTCTTATAAAATGAGTATTCAAATACTTGTCCTAAAGCTTCTCTAATATTTCCCTTTGCCGTATTTCTTGTTTTAACTTCAAATATTTCTTTTGAACCATCTTTAGAAACAATCACGTCTATTAAACCGCCATCTACTCTTGTTTTTTCTACAGATATATCTTTTTCTAAACTTAATTTTTTAGTCTGAATTAAATAATCTCTTAAACAATCTGTAATTACTGAATGAAAAACTGTTACCGCCTTAGTTGACGCTTTAGTCTTTCTTTTATGACCCTTTGATGTTCTCCCTTCTCCTGGATTAAATTTATCATTTGTACTACCCAAAGAGTCACCTTCTAATAGTTCTGGATGACTATCAATTTTATAAGCATTGAATCTTGTAAATTTGTTACCCTTCAAAAAATTGGCTTCTAATTTATCTTCATAAATTAAAGTGTTTTCATTTTTAAATCTAACATTAGGAATAAATCCTTCACTTTCAAAAAAACTATAGTCTGCTCCTATTGCTTTTAATTCGTCTACCATTGTATTTTTCCATGCTTTAAAAAGTGAACGAACTTCTTCTTGAATATGCGGATTATTTGCAATAATTTCAAGATTATTAATCTTTGCTACTATATATCTTTTTTTGTTTTCTGGGTCTATTGTAAAAAGTGTTAGTTCCTTTAAAAAGTCTTGTGTGCCTTTAATTCTATTTATGCCTTGTATAAAGCCATATTGATAACCATTTAATTGATATCTGGAGTTAAAGAGCCATTCCTCATAACCATAACCATGCTTTTCTTCATGCATTTTATTAGGGTCTTCATAATTTTCTTTATTCCATTTATGATAAGTAGGCGTTTGCCATTTGTTTGTGTTCCATATTAGCCTTGTATATCTAGCCTCTGTAGAAAAAGGCTCTTTAAGCTGAACATACTTGTATAAGGGATATAATTCTTCTAAAGTACCTACTATTTTGTTTATATCGTTATCGTTGATTTGAGAACTACTTTTATTTATCCATTTTCCAATAAATATAAATTTCCCTTCTTTTATTTCACTTTTTTTTATCGCTCTTACTTCGTATGCACTCGTTCTACCTACATCTTTGGTAAAAACCCACATTTTATAACCTAAAAAAAAATTCTTATTATTTTTAAAAAATCTATTGAATCGTAAAATTTCTGGTAGTCTGTCTACTGTAGGATTGAGCGTGTTAATACTTTTTTGTAAAGAGAATGCCACCCCATATCTAAAAATGTTTTGCCCTTCAAAATCTCCTTCATCGCTAATATTGAATTGAAACTCATTACTTCCGCCGAAATGATATGTGTAATGATTATTAATTACAAAGGAGTTATTGTTATTAAAGAATTTATAAGCACTAATACGCCTATTATATTTCTCAGCTCTATTAGATTGGAAATTTCTAAGTTCATACTTTTCAGAATCAGCTATTTTATTAATTTTTTTAATTACCTCGCTAAACATAATTTACTGATTACTTTAAATTTTTGCTCCCATAGTTAATAATATATTGTTCTGAATTTTTATTACCAATTTCTATATTATTTAGGGCTATATTAACAAAATTCTACATTTTTAGATATCATTACTACATCTGTAATTTACTTATTTACAGTTTCCAAATCTCTTTAGCTATTATTGCAAGTTTTTTACCTCTTTCATCTAGATGACTAAATTTAAAGAATTTATACTTCCCTAAGTCTCTAGTTAATTGAATATTAGAGTTTTTATATTCTTTTCTTTTATCTAAAAATGGATTGTTACTTACTTTTATATTTAAGACACCAGAAAATAGCGTCATGTTGCCTATTCTATTTACTCTCTTTTTATGCTCTAAAACCACATTACCAGGTAAATAATCCATCCAGTCTCCAAATTCTTTTTTAGTTTTTATGGTATGGATTTTTTTAGGAATAATGTGTTCTACATGAACATCTTCGGTAGAACTTATTAAAACTTCTGATGTGTTTCCTGTTATATTATATTCAATTTGGGTAAGTATGTATCTTGCTCTATCAATAACTCGTTCTTTTAACTCGTGAGTAGCAAATCTATCTTCAAATTCTTCATCATCTGGATAATCTTCAAGTAATGATATTTTTATATTTTGAATATAATCGTCGGATGTTTTATCAAATCGCAACAATGTTGCAAAAATATCATCATTATATGCTGTACTTCTACCCACTACATGACGTCTTAACATTAGAGATGCTATCATTCGTAATACTTTTAATACATCTTTTCTAGAAATTTCTTCAAATTGAAGAAAATGCATTAGAAAAATATAAGATGGGAATGATTTTATAGCCTTTAAGTCTTTAAGTAATTGATTTACTTTTTTATCCTTAAACTTCAAATATATAATTTTAGAATAGCAAGATGAAGCGTCAACGATGTCTTTCAAGTAATCTAATAAATCAATTCTATTGTCATTATCAGGTTTTCTTTCTTCTACAACATCATTATCTATATTGGTCATCTCATTTTCATCGTCTTCCAAAGATTCTTCTTCCGTGTAGCCATAATTGTATCTGTATTCTCCTAACTTTTCTACACCTTCAACATTTTTAAAATAGTGTTTTTTAAATTCCTCTATTAGCTTTGTCTTCGATATTTTACGTGTGTAAATACTGCTAATATATTGTCTAAAAAAATCATCAGAATTAATACCATCTAAATTTGTAATTAATTCTGACCACAACTCTTTTGAATCGTTTAGCTTTTCGTTACTTAATTTCGCCGCATGTCCTAAAACAAAGTTCTTTAAAATATCGGTTGCAGATAAACGTAAGCCTCTGTTATTAATAGTTTCAAATAATTTATAAGCATCTTTTGCTTCTGGAACATCTAATCGAATAATTTTGGCTGTATGTAATAACTTTTGATAATATTTTTCTATCCATTGCTCTCCTTCCTCTTCTAAGCCTTCTAAAATAAAATCGGTAAAAGTATGGTATGCTTCTACTATGCGTGGATTTTTTATTTTGTCTAATTTTCCTTGGAATAAATACGCCATATCCGACTCATCTAATTCACCCAAAATTAATTTACGTACTTTACTTTTAGTATAGTCGCCACAAAATAATAGTTGTGCTATTTGGTTCGCTTTAAAATCTAATCCTAGTTTTTCAAATTGTATTTTCATTACTAAAAGCAGAATAGTAGTTGTAGTTAATCGCTGTTGCCCATCTACCACGTTTACTGTATTAATACCTCCATGATACATACCTGTATGTAAAATAAGCATCCCAAACAAATGTCCATCATTTTCTAGTAACATATCAATATCTCTAAAAAGTGCTGCTTGTTGTGGATAACGCCACGCATATCGCCTTTGATAAGATGGTATTATAAATTGTTCGTTAGGGTTATTTAACAATGCATGTAGGGTAAAATCTTTAGGTATTACATTCATAATCTATTTTTTCTTTAATTTCTCTTCCATAATACGCTCCAACAACACACTAGCAGGCTCATACTCTGGGTGTGCTTTACATGCTGTTATTTCGTCTTTGGTTAATAAAGTACCCTCAAACGCTTTTTTAAGAATACTTTGGCGTAAAGCTTGGGCTTTTTGTAAACTCTCTTTAATACTTTTTTCTACATTATCGCAAACCGATAAACGGCTTTCTATTTCGCGAACGATTTGGTGTTGTTCTTCTAATGAGGGAATAGGTATTTTCAAATTTTCTAACGCAGATTTTGTTAAACCTTGTCTAGTTGCGCCTACATTTACATTAGCTATCCAATTCTGAATTTTGGATGATTGTAAGTAAAATTTTAAGAATTTCGTGTTAAAAATATTATCCTTTGGTCTAACTATACTAACATGTTGGTTTACTCTTCCGTTATTAAATTCTTTGGGAGCGATGTTAACTCGACCTATTGATGCTCCAGTAATATTTAATAAAACATCTCCCTCTTGAACAATAACATTTTTTAATTTTTCAGCTTGGTATTTATCAATAAAAGCTAATCCATCATATTTAATATAATCAAAATGAATATTTAAAGAACGAACTAAAGGAATCCCACTAGTCTTATAGTTTGCTCTACCTCCTTTTGGCGTAGAACCAGAACCTATTTTTGAAGTTATATTTTTTAATTCAATTTTTTTAGAATTGATAATTTCTTCCCCTTCAAAAGCCTTTTTTAAAACCGCTTGTCTATAAATAACCAATTGGTCTTGTGCTTTTTTAAGGTCTGCAATACCACTATCTAAACTGCTAAAGAGTCCTTCTATTTTTTTTACGATTGCTTTTTGTTCGACTAAAGGTGGTAAAGGAAAAGGAATGTTATTAACTGTTCTAGAAGAAAGGTGTTTAACCGTCACAGCCGAAGTTTCACTATGTATTGCATTTAAATATGGTTGTATACATAAAAACAAAAAATCCTTTTCATAATTATTTGAATTAAACAGTATTCTACAAACTCGTTGGTTTAACAAACCCTTTTTTCCTGGCCATTTTGAAACCTTAAAATCGCCATCCATTCCAATCAAAATGTCTCCTTTTGAAACTAAAAATTCATCTTTATACTCTCCTGAATATAGATTTTGCGTTTCTGATGAAAAAATATCTCTAATTCTAATTAACGGTAATCCTTCATTATTATTAAATAATTTAGATGAAAATGCAAAACCATTTTGAACAGTAGCAATATATTTTAATTCAACTCTTTCCCAATCATCTGCAATAACTAATTGTGGATGAGTTCCTTTTTCGATAATTTGATACGGTGTAAGTCCTAATGCCATTATTTATTTGCCTCCTATTATTTTTTCAATCATACTGCCTCCTGGCATTGTTGGTGATGCATCATCTTTTAATAATCCTGAATCTGCACGGCTAAACAACGATTGCATGATTAAATGTTCCTGTGTTGCGTCTATATTTTTTTCTTTTTTAAGTGCTAAAAACACATAGGCTAACTGTTCTCGCTCTTCTGCATCACGTACTAAATGATATGAACTAAAGGTAAGTTTAGAAAATATCCTGATTGCAAATGCTAAAAACGAGACAAAAGTAATAAATACAATAGACCAGCGTATGGCGCTTGCTGAACTTGTAAATAAATCTTTAAGCGTACCATCGGAAATAAAATAGAGCACTGTTCCTAGTGATACAATAGCCGTTGTAGAACAGACTATTAAGGCTATTAGCCAATTTTTACCTTCTTTTTTTAATTTTACAGCCCTATCGTTCCAGTATTGCGCAGGTGCTTCTAATTTTAACTTGTCTCGGTATGTGGTTTCTAAATCTAGGATAGTTTGCTTTGCTTTTTCTTCGAAAGTATCAAAATCCTTTTCTGTTTGAAAATACCACTTACGAAACTTTGTCTTTTCGAACTCTATAGTTTTATTAGTAAAAGTATCTACTTCTGTTTTAGCTTTATTTATATATTTATTGTAAGCACTTCTTAGTTGGCTTAGACTTTTCTCTTCGCTATTTCGTCTAGAGACTAAAGCGTTGTCCTGTTGCTTAAACTCATAAGCTTGCAATATGCCCGTTAATTTGTCTTGATTAAAACTCCGATATTCTATAGCTTTATTTGCTAAAAAAGATACGGCATATGCTACACTTTTAGGGAAATTCTCATGCAACTGCATTAAGAATTTTGTTTCTGGAACATTAAATGGAAATATATAATTATTGTTTTCCGACAAGAGACTAATTTGCCTTTTCATTCTATTCCAACGTTGATTATCATAACCAAATTGTCTATCATAAAACTCTAAAAATTTTAAAATTTCTTTTTTAACCTTAGAGAAAAAATTAACTGATTCTTGTAAATATTCGGGTAGTCGTTCTTTATCTACTTTTTGCCAACCTTTGTCTTGGTTGTATATGTACTCGTAAATACTCACTAATCCGTTTAACTCAATAGGTTCTGAAGTGATATGGCTAGCCTCAATAGTTACTGCTTCTTTTTGTAATTCTTCTTTTTTTTGATGCTTTTCTACTGCTTTTTTAAATTCTGAAACTGTCATTACGCCGCTAATACTTCATTAAGTTCGTCAATAATACTATTCATTTCATTACCAAATAATTGGTGCATTTTACCTTTACCTCCTTTGGCATCAAAAGGGGTGTAATCTAAATCGTCTAGTTCTATATGGTAGCTACTTACTACATGGTCTTTAAGCATACGTAGCCAGTTTAATTGCTCTTTTGTAAAACGGTTGTGTTGCCCTGCATTTTGTTTAAACATCCAGGTTTTAAAATTGTTTTCAATGGTTTTATCGTAGGCTTTTAATTGGTTGTCTATACCACAGACTCTTCTAATTAGAGAAACCATAGCTGTTAATTCGTCTTTGGGTGCTTTACTTTTTACGTCTTCAATTTGCGCATAAGCCTCCCAAACATAATTTGGTGCTAATACTGGTTTATCTTGTTGTAATTTTTCCAAGACCTCTTTTATCATTTTAAAAGTGATATCTCTACGCTTATAGGGTTGGTTATAAAATATACTCAAGGCCTTAATCTCGTCTTTGTGGGTTTCTAAATACTCGGTAAAATCTTTTACAATTTCTGTTGCTTTATCTACAGAAGTGGTTTCCCATTCGCTTTTGGTAACGGTATCTATATTTATACTGTCTATAATTTGGTCGTGTTGTTTGCGTACATTTTCTAGGTAATTGTTTAACTCTCCATTAAAAGGTTTACTGGCTTCTAAAATAAGTGCCTCTTGGGCTTTAGTTTTAGCGTCTTCCAATAATGCTGGCGATTGGTCTTGTATAGGAATACTATTAATAGTTATTTGCGCTTTTTCGTTAATAGCTTCTGGGTCGTATGCTTTTATTAATGCAGCAGTAATTTGTTTTAGATTTTTACCGCCAGATAATTCTAATACCTTTTGTTTTTCCTTTTCTGTTATTTGTTTCTCTAAACGAATGAGTCGGTTTGCTAAAGACAAAAACAAATCTTCGTCTTTAACGCCCATGGTTATTGCGCCCAATAAATCCTTCATGGGCACAGAAGGTTTACGCTCTAAGGGTCTGCTATCTGTTTTTTTAGATTTGGTTACACCTACGGCATCTACAATTACAAAGTGCGTTTTGGTTCTGGCAGTTTTGCTTACTAATTGCAATGAATCTTTAGTAATGGTACGTGTTCCACGACCTTTCATCTGCTCGAAATAATTAATACTTTTTACATCGCGCATAAAGAGTAAAACTTCTAGTGGTTTTACGTCTGTTCCAGTAGCAATCATGTCTACAGTTACGGCAATACGTGGGTAATAATCGTTTCTAATTTTACCGAGTATCGCTTTTGCTTTTTCGCCTTTTTCTATAACGTTTCCGTTCTCATCTAACCTGTCTTTTTCTACTTTATAGGTTACTTTTTTACAGAACTCGTTGCTTTCGTCGAATTCTTCTCTAATAATTTTTATAATATCGTCTGCATGGCTGTCTGTTTTTGCAAACACTAAGGTTTTAGGGACTTCGTAGTCTCCATTTTCGTCCATACGGTTTGGGAAAATGGTTGTTTTTAAAGCGCGTTTATATTCCCTAATAATGTTTCTAATTTGGCTAGGGTTAACTACTTTTTTATCTAAATCGTTGCGCTTGTAGTCGGTGTCTTCGTCTTCTTGTTGCCAACGTTTTTTACGGGTTAATTTATCGCGTCTATCTACATACCAACCCGACTCTATTAATGCGCCATTTTGTGAAATTTCGGTTTCAATGGTATACACATCATATGGTACGTTTACGCCATCTATTACCGATTCTTCATAGGTGTACTCGCTTACTACATTTTCGTTAAAAAAACCAAAGGTTCTTTTGTCTGGAGTTGCTGTTAAACCTATTAAAAAGGCATCGAAATAATCTAATACTTGTTTCCATAAATTATAAATGGAACGGTGTGCTTCGTCTATTACAATAAAGTCGAAATGTTCTATCGGTACTTTTGCAGAATACTCTACTGGCATCGCTTTCTTTTTCGCTATTTTTTTCTGTAACCAAGAGTTTTCATGAGGGTTTTCTAATTCGGCATTTTCGTCTAACTCTTCACCTTTAAGTATAGAATACAAACGTTGAATGGTGGAAATACAAACCTCATCTTCAGAGATATGGCTAGAGGTTAACCGCCTTACATTGTAGAGTTCTGTAAATTTTCGGTTATCGTCATTTGGCTGAAACGTCATAAACTCCTGCTCTGCTTGTTCGCCAAGGTTTTTAGTATCTACTAAAAACAAGACACGTTTTGCTTTTGCATGTTTTAGTAAGCGGTATACAAAAGTGGCTGCTGTAAAGGTTTTACCGGCTCCTGTTGCCATTTGTATTAAGGCTTTAGGTCTGTTCTTTTTAAAAGAGTGTTCTAAATTGTTTATGGCTACTATTTGGGCAGGACGTAACCCTGTCTCATCTAAAGTTGGTATAGATAAGAGTCTTGCTCTAAGACTTTTTCCTTGTTTTAGCCATTCTGCAATGGTTTCTGGTTTATGAAAACTAAATACTTGTCGTCCTCGTGGTTTAGGGTCTCTGTAGTCTGTAAATCGTGTTAGTGTTCCTGTACTCTCGTAGACAAATGGTTTTTCGTTTTCTAATGTAAACTGCCCTATTTTAATGGGTTCTGTGGCGTAGCGTGCCGATTGTTCTTCTACGGTGGTTAATCTGTGGCCTTCATCTTCTTTTTTAGCTTCTATAACACCTACGGGTACTCTGTCTACAAACAGCATATAATCTGCAGACCCCGATACGGTATTGGTTTCTCGTAAAGCAATACCTCTACCTGCCGATAAATTAATTTTATTTTTAGACTGCACTAACCATCCCGCTTGCCGCAGCATCTCGTCTATTTTATCGCGTGCTATTTGTTCTGGGGTTTGGTTACTGTCTTGAATCATTGGTTAATTTACTTTTCGATTTTTTCTGTTTACAAAGTACATATTTTTAGAATAATGCTAACTATTTTTTAGTTGCTAAATTAGAGGTTCTACCAATCTTATATGTGTTATTGAATAGAAAAACAGATTTCTATTAATTACTATGTATATAATGTAAAATATATTCTGTATTTGTTTTTTATACTGGCCAATAGATGCGCTTTAAAGGCACTAACGCTCTACTTTCGGAATCTAATGTTTCGTAATATTCTATAAGTAGTTCTACCAAACGGTCTAAATCGACTAGTGTGATTTGAAAGTTAGCGCGTTCGGCTTCCATTTTAGCGTCTTTAGAAAACCCTGTTGAAGATACATATATGCCTTTGGTAGTGTTACGTAAACCGCCTACAAAACTTCTTATGTCTGGTGCGCCTATTTTTTCTTTACTTTTTATTTTATGTTTTACTTCTATTTTTATAATAGGTTCTGTCATTTCTAAACCATCTGGCGAGGCGATGATATCGCTTCCTAAGTCTGGGCCTCGTCCTGTTAATCGTGCTTTATAGCCCATAGCTTGTAATATCCCTGCTACTAGTTTTTCTAGCTCGTGCCATTCTAATTTTACAATAAGGTCTTTAATGAATTCGTTAGAACGGGAAATGACGTCTTCTTTTATGTCTTCTAGTTGATCTTCTATATTATTAGTAATAATATTATATTCCTTTTCTAAAATTATCCTTTCATGTTCAAGCTTTCCAATAACATCATTTAAATCCGCTTGCTCTTCTTCTGAAATGAAGCTAGGATGCGCTTCTATTAATTCCTCCCAAATCGTTAAAGGAATCTCAAAAATGGTTAAAATAGCACCTAAAGTATTTTTAGAGGATACTGAAAGTTCGTCTCTAGATATTGGTTCTTCTATCCATTCTACTGTTCTGTAATGGCGATAGGTTTGTTTTTCGCTGTATTGGTACCCTGAAACAATATTACCTAGGTAATAAACTCTAGAATCAGAATCGTAAGTCACCACCTTATCGCCTACTTTAAATTCTTTAAACATTCGAAACAATTGACCAGCACTCATTCTAATTCTATTATCTGAATCATCTGGATAAGCTTCGCTTAGTTTCTCTTTTATGGTTTTTAAGGTTGTGCCTTCTTCCAAAGGCCCAATAGCGTTCCAACCAATGGCTACAATGTTTTCTTTTAAAAATTCTTCTATTAAATAACTTCCACGACCTGCGCGTACCATCCAGATTTTAAAGTTGTTTTTACTTTTTGTCATTTGTTTTTTGAGTATAATGTGATACTAGCAAAAGGCTATTTTAAGCATAACAGCACTTATGCATGGGTTATTTTCTAAATAATATTATAAATTCTTGTAGGGAAGAATGCCCATAAATATACTATTAATTACTAAACAATAATAACTGAAATCTCGTTTTTAAAACTACGGAAATCCGTAACCTAAGCTTATTTTAAACATAACCTACTTATAGTTAACACTATAAAATAGAAAACCACCCAAAATTGGGTGGTTTTTGGCTAATTTATTACAATTAGCCATCAAAAGAATTAAAAATTACCAGAATTTAGTTTCCGCCTTCTGGTAATTGTTGTTCAAAAATGAAAGTAGGCACTGGTGGGCCACCAAACACGGCATTTGAGGGGTTATTAAAAATGTTATTTCTTATATATAATACATCGCTAGAGCTACCAGAATAAAGAGTATATCCCGACAGGTTTACATCTGTAGGCGAATAGCCTTGAGAAGGATATGTTGCTACAGCTGGGCCACCAAATATAGAGTTATCGGGATCGTTAAAAACTTGACTTCGTATTGCAGGCACATCGGAAACTGCCCCAAGGTAATTTAACTTACCATCGCCATTGGCATCGCCGCCCCACATACCTAATAATCCGCTTGGCATACCAAAACTTGTTTGTGCATTGGTACCGTAAGTAATTAGGTTACTAGCATCTGTAAAATCTATAGTACGTGCTACTCCCGAAAGGGCAATGGTATTTGTCGTCATTATAGCCAAATGGTTATAGTGTTTTATAGCCACATAATAGTTTCCTGCAGTTTGTGTAAAGCTTAAAGGAGACACGCCATCTGTAGCAACTACATCACCATCGCGCTGTAATAAAGCACTTTGTTGTATTACTACTGCTGTATTATCGGCAGCGTTACGTAATTCTACCAGAACCCAATCTACAATAGCATCTGGGCCAGTGGTATTAAATACAGACGCATTACAGGTTGCTGGTGCTATGCTATATGGGCTTGTGGTTGGCAGTAAGCCTTCTACTCTTAAATCGTCTCGCATAAGGGTTTCTTCTCCTGTATTGGGGTTAAGGGCTGCGCCTTGTAAATAAACTTTTGGTAAGGCACCAAGTGTCGCGTTAAAATAGTTCCAGTAGCTATTGCCAAATTCGTTAGCAGAGGCACAACCAGCAGCGACATCCCAGTTAATAGACCAAGTCATTACCCCTCGCAAATTGGGGTGATTGCCATTTTGCAAGGTGTAATTTCGTCCTGTAAAATCTGTACCAAACCTTAAATAATCTAATGCTTTTATAGCTTCAGTTGGCTGAATATAACCGCCTGCTGGAGCCGCTGCTGGACAGGATGGGATACCAACCATTATTTTAGAGGCTGGTAAACCTGAGAAATTAAAACCTGTGGTAGACACATTAAAGCCTGTTATTAACATATCGGTCATAGATGTTAAAAAATCTGGAGTGGCTTGCGAATACGCTGTACCATCTAAAGCATTTATAGAACCTGTATTGTAGAGTTGTACCATAATAAGGTCTAGCTCGTCTCTTAAATTATGTATTACTGGTAAAAATGCTCCTGCAATGCCACTATATGTAGAATAACCTACTTGCACGTAAAAGGTTTCTGGTGCACAGGTCATTATAAAATTACTTCCGTAATGTTGTTTTAACTCTTTAAAGGCATCTACTACGTTTTTTAATTTAGGATATGGGCTTAACGAAGCATAAGAAAAATCGGTTAAGGCGCCTGCTCCAAAATTCATAGAGCCGCCTTCAAAATCTAAATCGATACCATCAAACTGGTATTCGTCTATAATGTCTTTAAGCCCTTGTACAAATTCGTCTTTTTGAGCTGTAGTACTTAGCTCTACATGTCCGTTTTGCCCTCCTATGGACGCTATTACGGGAATGCCTTGACTTCGTAATACATTAATATCGTCTTTTAATAATTGACTATCGAACACACCATTGGTTAAATATCTATTAGAGTTTATGGTTAATTGCGGTGTATAACCGTTCTGCCCTACCGTTTCTATAAACGAATACATCACTACATTAAATTTTGTGTTTTGCATCTCGTTAAAATATAAAAATGGCGCACTGGCATTTTCCCACGAATGGGCATAACCTAGCACAATATTTCCGCTTGGTAGTGGTGTAAATATAGAGTCTATAATAGTTAAACTTTCGTTTAATGTAGACGAATCGCCTTCATTATCTACAGCTGTAATTACCATTGGGTAACTTTGGTATGCTGTTGGTGTAAAGGTATAACTGTACGTATTATTGGCACCTGCAACCATAGCCACAGTATTACCATTTATAGTAATAGTAACTGATGCTACTGTTCCATCTGTATCTGTAACTGTAACCTCTATTGGTATATTTTGAAAGCCTCCATTTTGATTTAGTGTGGTACTTGTTGGCGCATTTAAAGTTATCGTTGGTGGTATATTTGGACACCCCACTCCTGAACATTCTAAACTAAAAGTAAACATTTCTGTAACGCTTACACCGTTAGAGTCTTCTGCTGTTACTGTAAAGGTATGACTGGCTCCAAAATCGGAATTTAAAGGTGTCCAAACACCTGCATAAGTATTACTTGTGTTACTATGCGTTATTGTTGTCCCATTCACATCGAATGTTACCGAACTTAGTGTGGTTGTTCCATCATTAAAGGTTAAGCCTACTAAAGCTTCTAAATTAACCGTTCCTCCTGATGCTATAGAAACTACAGATTGATTGGGTTGATTTATTGTAATCTCTGGAGATACTGGCTGGGAGTTAAAATTATATTCCGTTGCTGTGGTTGGCACAGGAATGTTAGCGATATCGGTTGGTTGGTATACAACTCCATTATTTTCGTAATCATTTAATTTTAAAGAGGATATAGTAGCATAACCATCCATCTGTGTTTCTGTAAAATAGTATTCGCCTTGTGCATTGGTTGTTGCAGTAAGTGCAACGTAAGGATGTGAGGCATCTGTCCAAGGCATTATTAATGTTACTATAGCGCCACCTACTGGCGCACTTCCATTTTTAACAGTACCGTAGACTAAGCCTAAGTTTTGAACAAAATTAAAGGTTTGGTCTGCATCTAGTGCATTGGCTTGTGCATTGGCTGGAAGAAAAACAATGCTGTTTAAGTTAGGTGTTACTGTATAATTATAACCTGCTAAAAGGTTAGCTATTACATAGCTTCCTGAAGCATCTGTTGTATCTGTATAATTTTGTCCGTTTCCAGACACCGTAACGGTTACGCCTTGTAATGGGTTAGCTCCTGCTAGAATAGTACCACTAATAGTATGTGTATTTCTAGTGGCTAAAATCTCTTGATTTGTTAGATTGGTGGTTACATTAGCATGTACTAGGCTAGTAAATGAGAAAAAGTCTTTTTCTGCTGTAATGGTATAATCGTTTCCACTAATTACATCTGTAAAACTATAATTACCATCTGCGGAAGTTACTCTACTTAATTCATTGCCTGTTGTGGTGTCTTTTAATACAATATCTACATCGGTTAACAATACATTGTTTTCTGTTACCGAACCCGTTATGGAAACTAATTGATCGGATCCTGTAACATTTACCACTTTATCTTCATTAAACTCTAAAGCAGCATACGTTATACTGTTAGGTAAAAAGGCATAATTGGTTAATGTGTAAGTTACTGTATATGGTACATTGCCTGGTTTATTTGCAAAAACAACTTGCCCAAAGGCATTAGCAGTTAAGGTTTCTAATACAGTATTGTTTTCATCTTTTAATTCTACTACAACACCTTGCAATGGGTTGTTTGCGGCATCTTTAAAATTAATAGTTAAATCGTAATCTGCAAATTGTAACGAATTGTCTATTGTATTAAGTAGACTGTTACTAGAATTGTTTCGGGCGTCTTGAGAGAGTTCCCAAATCATAACACCCCCTAAGTTTTTAGATAAAGCGTATTTTACTTTCAGGTCTATAGATTCGTTATCGTCGTAGGAAATAAATTTATTAGTCGTCGCATTGTATAAGTAAGGTACTTTAGCGGTATCGTCCCAATACCTTGCCCAGCCACTAGCCGCAGCTGCCGAAGATACTTGTAATGGGTTTGTAGTATCTAAATAATGGTGTGTGTTTGTACCTATACCTTGAAATAAATCGCAAAATTCTATTGAGCCCGAATTTTCGCAATTGGCTGCGTCCCAAGTACCTTGTGGTGGCTGCGGATTGTTACAGGCTGGATTGTTTGTTCGTGGCGCGGCTTCGTATAATCCTGGCAATCCAGATACAGCGCCAGTGTTAGCAACACCTTCAAATAGTTTGCCGTAAAAAGGAATACCCATAACTAATTTATCTGTAGGTACTTGCAATCCGTTTAAATACAATCCAACAAGTCCATCCATAACTTGATTTGGATTGCCTGTACCTCTGTTTAGTGGGTCTTCTGCATGATCGCCTCCGTATAGAGGGGCATTATAACATGTTTTATCGTACCAATTACCTCCAAAATCGTAACCAAAAAAGGTTACAAAATCGCAATAATCAAAAACATTTTCTGTAACGCCATGCATAGCTTCTGTTCCTGGCCCTACATGCGTTGGTAATAAGTTGGTAACGTTATTTCCTGCTGCCATAGAAATGATTTTATTCTGCATACTATTAGCATCAAAAACGGTTCTCATTTCTTTTAATAATAGTACCAGGTTTTTATGATCGTCTGGATAATGTGGTTGTGCAGGTATTAAAACACCTCCAACAGATTCTGTTCCATCAATTCCGCCTTGTACCGGAAACTCCCAGTCTAAATCGAAACCATCTATCCATGGATAATTGGTCATAAAATCTACCATACTTTGTGCTAAGGTTGTTCTAGCATTGGCCGATTTTGCAATGTCTGGAAAAGCTTGAGAGCGTGTCCAACCACCTAAAGAAATAATAACTTTTAAGTGCGGATAGTTTTGTTTTAATAATTTAAGGTCGCCTATGTTTCCTTTTACAGGAGCATCAAACGCGTGTAGACCACTTTCGTTATGCTGAAAATCTGCATAATCATCTAAGGTTTGTATGTAGCCAGAGTCTGTAGCTGCATCATACTTTGTATCGAAAAAAGCATATAACAAGTGGGTTAATTTGTCGGCTTCAATATCTAGCACATTGTAATCTCTGGCATATATAGCCCATTGTGCATAATAGCCTATAACTTTCTTGTTGTGTTGTGGGGCTGTTTGCGCATATAATGTTTGTGAAAACGTAATAACAATTAGGCAAACATAAAGTAGGTGTTTTTTCATGATTTGAGGGATTTATGAAGTTGTATTTAATAGGTTGAAGATAAGACAATACCGCTATTATTTTTAAAAAAATTATATCATTGGCTGTATTTTATCGACAGACAACATAATTTAAG
This sequence comes from Pontimicrobium sp. MEBiC01747, assembly GCF_053601635.1. NCBI lineage: Bacteria > Pseudomonadati > Bacteroidota > Flavobacteriia > Flavobacteriales > Flavobacteriaceae > Pontimicrobium > Pontimicrobium sp. MEBiC01747. The sequence goes on along the minus strand of NZ_JBSHNS010000409.1, from coordinate 151 downwards.
ACATAAAAAACATTTAAAACAAAAACCATCCAAAATAGGATGGTTTTATTTTAATTAAAAAAACTGTTTAAACTTATAAACTAAGTGCCTTTATTTACATTAATTAAACATATACATAACACGTTCTTGAGTGTCTGGAAGCCCTATAATA
>NZ_JBSHNS010000408.1:0-2500 GCF_053601635.1 Pontimicrobium sp. MEBiC01747 | reverse complement strand
AAGGTCCCCAAATGTATGTTAAGTTGAAAAAACGAGGTTGAACTGCTTAGACAGCTAGGATGTTGGCTTGGAAGCAGCCATTCATTTAAAGAGTGCGTAACAGCTCACTAGTCGAGCGGTTCGGCATGGATAATAATCGGGCATAAACATACTACCGAAGCTATGGCATCTTTAAGATGGGTAGGGGAGCATTCTATAGGCGTTGAAGGTGTACTGCGAGGTATGCTGGAGCGTATAGAAAAGAAAATGTAGGCATAAGTAACGATAATGCGGGCGAGAAACCCGCACTCCGAAAGACTAAGGTTTCCTCAGCTATGCTAATCAGCTGAGGGTTAGTCGGGACCTAACGCGAACCCGAAAGGGGTAGTGGATGGACAACAGGTTAATATTCCTGTACCTGCTCACACTAAAAGTGACGGAGGCGAATAGTTAGTGCGCACAGACGGAATTGTGCGTTGAAGAGAGTGGTAACACCTCGATAGTACACTAAGGCTACGGCCGCGGTGATAATCTAGCGAATCGACTTCCAAGAAAAGCGAGTGAAGCAGCCCGTACCCTAAACCGACACAGGTAGTTGGGATGAGAATTCTAAGGAGCTCGAGAGATTCATGGCTAAGGAACTAGGCAAAATCGACCCGTAACTTCGGGAGAAGGGTCGCCACACTTCGGTGTGGCCGCAGTGAAAAGGTCCAGGCGACTGTTTATCAAAAACACAGGGCTATGCTAAATTGAAAGATGACGTATATGGCCTGACACCTGCCCGGTGCTGGAAGGTTAAGTGGAGGAGTTAGCTTCGGCGACGCTCTCAAATGAAGCCCCAGTAAACGGCGGCCGTAACTATAACGGTCCTAAGGTAGCGAAATTCCTTGTCGGGTAAGTTCCGACCTGCACGAATGGTGCAACGATCTGGACACTGTCTCAGCCATGAGCTCGGTGAAATTGTAGTATCGGTGAAGATGCCGATTACCCGCTGTGGGACGAAAAGACCCCGTGCACCTTTACTATAGCTTAGTATTGGTTTTGGATAAGTAATGTGTAGGATAGGTGGGAGACTTTGAAGCGGCGTCGCTAGGCGTTGTGGAGTCATTGTTGAAATACCACCCTTTGCTTATCTAGAGTCTAACTTTCTTTTGAAAGGACAGTGCTTGGTGGGTAGTTTGACTGGGGTGGTCGCCTCCAAAAGAGTAACGGAGGCTTCTAAAGGTTCCCTCAGCACGCTTGGTAACCGTGCGTAGAGTGCAATGGCATAAGGGAGCTTGACTGAGAGACCTACAAGTCGATCAGGTACGAAAGTAGAGCATAGTGATCCGGTGGTTCCGCATGGAAGGGCCATCGCTCAAAGGATAAAAGGTACGCCGGGGATAACAGGCTGATCTCCCCCAAGAGCTCACATCGACGGGGGGGTTTGGCACCTCGATGTCGGCTCGTCACATCCTGGGGCTGGAGAAGGTCCCAAGGGTTGGGCTGTTCGCCCATTAAAGTGGCACGCGAGCTGGGTTCAGAACGTCGTGAGACAGTTCGGTCTCTATCTACAGTGGGCGTTAGAAATTTGAGTGGATCTGACTCTAGTACGAGAGGACCGAGTTGGACTAACCTCTGGTGTATCTGTTGTTCCGCCAGGAGCATTGCAGAGTAGCTACGTTGGGAAGGGATAAGCGCTGAAAGCATATAAGCGCGAAACCCACCACAAGATGAGATTTCTTTAAAGGGTCGTGGAAGATTACCACGTTGATAGGTCATAGGTGTAAAGGCAGTAATGTCATAGCCGAGTGATACTAATAACCCATAGGCTTATTGTACGCCTGTTTTTTTACTAAGTTCAATAGTTATTATTACGATACAAGATTTATCTATTTTTTTTCAATATGTTATTATATACGGTTAAGTGTTTATAATAAATATAGCACATACACCGAAAGATTTAAGGTGATTATAGCGATGGGGCTCACCTCTTACCATTCCGAACAGAGAAGTTAAGCCCATTAGCGCCGATGGTACTACAATCGTGGAAGAGTAGGTCGTCGCCTTTTTTAAAGCGCTTTAGTAATTAATACTAAAGCGCTTTTTTTATATAATAAATCCTCAACAAATATCTTTTTGTTGAGGGTTTTTTATTACTCTCTTTCTTTTCCTTTTTTTTTAATTAAACTATATTTATATATAGAAAATAAACGCTATAAGTTGAGTTTATACAATAGTTGTGCTTAATATGAGAAAATGAGTGAAAGACCAAACTTTGGAGTTTTTAATGATTTTTGGAACGGACATCCAAATCATTTACCGTTAATGAATCTTCACGTTGACAGTAATCAAACAGCCGAATGGAATTTAAATAAAAGTTTAGAAAGGCTCGATTTGATTTGTGATAATATTGACCAAGAATTAATTATCGAAGGAATTCATAAACTTCTAAATGACGAAAATTGGCGACCACATTTAGTTGCAATAATGGCTTCTTTCAAATTAACACATTCAGAACAAAAAAAGCTGATTCCTGAAC
>NZ_JBSHNS010000407.1:0-876 GCF_053601635.1 Pontimicrobium sp. MEBiC01747 | reverse complement strand
AGATCCAGAAGTTTGCGACCAAGTACCACCAGCATCTTCACCAGCGATTAAACTAAATAAATCTATAGTTGTTGTACTACTATCGCAAATGGTTGTATTACCATCTGTACCAGCGTTAACGGCAGGATTAATATTTATAGTGGCAGTACTAATATCATTAGGACAAGGGTTTGTTCCTGTAATAGTATAATCGAAGGTACTAGTAGTTGCACCAACAGCTGGTGTAAAAGTACCCGCGGCAGCATTAAAAGTACCACCAGATCCAGAAGTTTGCGACCAAGTACCGCCAGTATCTTCACCAGCGATTAAACTAAATAAATCTATAGTTGTTGTACTACTATCGCAAATGGTTGTATTGCCATCTGTACCAGCGTTAACGGCAGTTATTACATTTACAGTTTCAGAATCTGTTAAAGGAACAACACAACCTGTAGCTGCTAACGTATATTCAATACCGTCTATCCAAATTGCTCCTCCAGTTCTATTAAATGTAAGTGTGTTTGTGGATGCTCCAGTTGTAAATGTTGTTTGTTCTAAGATGTCTTCGGTAGTGCTAGCTATTCCAGTAATAGTGTTAGTGCCATCTGTTACTTCAAAAACACCTCCATTATTATCTCTTGCATGACTAATTGTAATAACTGTACCAGCGGGAACTGTGTCCATTAAAGTTAGTTCTAAACTAGGATTGGCACCTCTAATTCTTGCTGAATTTGTATTATCTGCGGTAGTTCCAGCGGTTAATATTGCGCCTGTTGCATTGTTTGAGTTCTCGGCATTTACGGCACTTAATCCATTTCTTAATACAGGAACTCCTACTGAGGAAGCACTGATTAGATTAATTGTAGTAGAAGCAGTAATACCAGTGATATTTATAGT
>NZ_JBSHNS010000406.1:0-8283 GCF_053601635.1 Pontimicrobium sp. MEBiC01747 | reverse complement strand
ATCATATATCGACTAGTATAGAAACACCTATGTTGCCCAGTGCTTTTGATAAAACTGATGATGAAAAAATTAAAAATATTCAGAAGTATTTTGGGAAAATAATGGAGGAACTTGGTTTAGATTTATTAGATGATAGTTTATCTGGTACACCATACCGTTTTGCTAAAATGTATGTTAAAGAGTTGTTCTATGGTTTAAACCCAAAAAACAAACCAAAATTATCAGTTTTTAATAATAAATATGGATACAGGAAAATGTTAGTAGAACAAAATATTACTATAGATTCTGCGTGCGAGCATCATTTTTTACCAATTATCGGGCATGCACATATTGCATACATTCCAAAAGATAAAGTAGTAGGACTTTCTAAAATAAATAGATTGGTAGATTACTACGCACATCGTCCTCAAGTTCAAGAAAGATTGACTTTACAAATATTAAGAGAACTACAGGAAGCCCTAGAAACAAAAGATGTTATTGTAATGGTTAATGCCAAACACCTTTGTGTGTCCTCTAGAGGTATAAAAGATAAAGATAGTTTTACCACAACAATAGAATATGATGGTTGTTTTAAAGAAGACTTAAAACGAAATGAATTTTTAAAATTAATTAATAATTAAAATTTTCTAATTATGATATCAAAAGAACAAGTGTTAGAGTCACAAAAAAAGTGGGGAGATGGAGTAGTAAGAATAGGGAGCTTAAAAGATAACAGACAGGAATGTCTTACATATGCAAGAACGTTTCTAGAGGAGCGTTATGCATTTGAAAATGGGGTGGTTTTATTTAAACCAACAAAGTGTGAAATAGAACAATTTAGACCTACAAAACTTAAGGCGTTATCTTATTTTATAGCAGGTGATGATAGAGCTTGTGCAGAAGATAAAGGTTTTGCTATACAACCTTGGACAAAGGTAAGGTATTGAAAATACAGGATTTATTTTAGAGGAAAAAAGAGCTATTGCTATGGGTAATTACTTTTTTACAGATTTAAATGGAGAAGAAGCAAAAGTAGAATATACATTTGGATACAAACTTATAGATGAAGAGTTAAAAATTGATGTGCATCATTCATCATTTCCATTTGTAAATGCAAGTCCTGTAGTATAATGCATAAAGCGCTTTTTCTTTTATGCCCAACAGATTGTTTAGAAACAGTTATAAATACTAAGTTCGCCTCAGAAAACTATTTTTATACTTCTCTTGCAAACTCTTTTGTTTCTAATACTAAAACACTAGATGAATTAAATACATTAATTGTAAAACATAATATCACCAAAATTTATTTTGTCCTTTCTCGTAACAATCAAATTATTTTGGATGCTTTAGGTAAACAAACTTTTTCTAATTTTTCAAGACTAGAACCGTTGTATAGAAGTATTTATAAATATAAAGGAAACTCACAAACTATGTGGCTTGCAGAGAAATACCAAGATTCAATAATATCTTATTTTCTTAATCATAAAATAAAAGAATTAGAACAAAAACTGTCTTATTTTCAAAGTGGTACTATTAAAATAGATGGGAAAATTTATAATAAAAGAGAGAATGTATTTAACAATATTTATTCAGATTTCATTTGTTTAAAAAAGTATCATTTAAATTAAAAAAGAGTATTCCAGTTTTTTAAATGAGTCTATTTATTTGGATATGTCTATAGCAGGACTCTTAACTTAAAAAAAAATCAAAAGATTGAGTCTTGCGTATGTAATTGAAAGCCCTTTAGGAAATTGAAGGGCTTTTTACATAAACATAATTTATTATGTTACAATAAGGATAAGCTTATAAGCTGTTTTTTAAACCCATATTGTTTTAAAATTTTAATAGCAGCCATACTACGTACCCCCGATTTACAATACACAACTAAGTCTTTATCTTGTAAAACATTATCAATATTATGAGGCAGTTCTCCAAGAGGAATATGTTGGCCACCAATATGGTGTTCTTTACGTTCCCAATGCTCTCTAACATCTAGTAAATTATAAGTGTGTGGTAATGTCTCTAAATGTTCGAATGTAATTTTTGTAATAGCTTTTGGAATTTCACAAAACACATCATAATCAATATCTAGATTTGTAATAGTAGCTGTTATGTTTTTTTTGAATGAAAAAAGCAATTGTTGCATACTAAGTGCATTAAAGGTTAAAAGCCTACCTGTTAGTACCATTCCAATATCGCAAATTATCTTTATAACTTCATTAGCTTGGAAACAGCCTATTATGCCTGGTAAAATACCTAAAACACCAATTTCAGAACAATTAGGAACATCATTAGATTTGGGTGGTTTAGGAAATAAACAACGATACGTAGGACCATTTTTATAGTTAAATACACTAACCTGACCTTCAAACTTAAAAATAGAACCAAACACAACAGGTTTATTGGTTATAATTGCTGCATCATTAACTAGATAACGTGTTGAGAAATTATCACTTCCATCAACAATAATATCGTATTCTTTAAATAGAGGTATTGCATTGTCTTTAGATAGCCGTATCGAGTAGGTTTTAAAATCTACAAAGGGGTTTAAGTGTTGCAAACGCATAACGGCAGCATCTGTTTTTAAAGTACCAATATCGTTATAAGTATAGAGTATTTGGCGCTGTAAATTACTTTTAGTAACAATATCGTCATCTAAAACACCAATAGTACCAACACCTGCAGCAGTTAAATACTGTAATACAGGACAGCCAAGTCCGCCCGCACCAATAACTAAAACTCTAGCTCTTTTTAGCTTTAATTGCCCGTCTATACTAATCTCATTTAAAATTAAATGACGGTCGTAATGCTGTTGCTCTTCCTTAGTTAATTTCATAATTAGTAAAGTGTACTATTTTTTATTGCCAATTATTTGCCCAATCTTTCCAAACAACTTCTAAGCCTTGAGTTTTTAACATTGCTGTTATGGCTTCGGTAGAGCGTTCGTCCGAAATTTCAAATTGTTCTAGCGATTTTGGTTCTACAGCATAACCTCCAGGATTTGTTTTAGATTCTGCGCTTATAGAGGTAATACCTAAGTTTACAATGTTATTTCTAAACAGTTCACTTTCTCTAGTAGAAATAGAAAGCTCTACATCTTCATCTAATAATCTGTAAGCACAAATTAACTGTACCAAATCAGAATCTGTCATCTCTACTTTTGGTTCTAAGCCTCCAGAGTGGGGACGTAGCCTAGGGAATGAAATAGAGTATTTTGTTTTCCAATAGGTTTTTTGTAAATATTTTAAGTGTAAAGCCGTAAAAAAACTATCGGCTCTCCAATCTTCTAAACCAAATAAAGCTCCCAGACCTATTTTATGCACACCAGCTTTGCCTAATCGATCTGGAGTGTCTAATCTGTAATCAAAATTAGACTTTCTTCCTTTTGGATGATGCTTTTTATATTCGTCTCTATGATAGGTTTCTTGGTACACTAAAACAGCATACAACCCACTATCAATTAACTGCTCATACTCTTCTTGGTTTAAAGGCTGAACCTCTATTGTAATATTTGAAAAATGTGAACGAATTAATTGTAATGCGTTATTAATATATTCTACACCAACTGTTCTATTAGCTTCACCAGTAACTAATAAAATATGGTCATATCCTTTAGACTTAATATATTCAACCTCTTTTAAAATTTCGGTATCAGTTAAGGTTCTACGCGGAATTTTATTGGTCATACTAAAACCGCAATACGTACAAATGTTCTGGCACTCGTTACTTAAATACATTGGAGAGTACATCTGTATGGTATTTCCAAAACGTTTTTTAGTTAATTGCCTACTCAACTGGGCCATTTGTTCTAAGTATGGTTTTGCTGCTGGCGAAATAAGTGCTTTAAAATCTTCTAAGTTACGTTTTGAATTGCCTAAAGCTTGTAAAACATCTGTTTCTGTTTTAGAAAAAATACTTTGTAGAGTTTCATCCCAATTATAAGTGTCAAATATGTCTTTAAAAGTCTTATTCATTTTAACTTAAAAAACGAGTTAAAGGACTACTAGCTTCAGCCTTTTTATGAACTATAGGAGCTAACTTAGCTTCAAAAGCCATTCTACCAGCTTCTACAGCCATTTTAAAAGCTTTAGCCATTTCTACTGGGTGTTGCGAAACCGCAATAGCTGTATTTACTAATACAGCATCTGCTCCAAGTTCCATAGCGTGAGTTGCATGACTAGGGCTGCCAATGCCTGCATCTACTATCACAGGGACATTACTTTGATCTATAATAATTTCTAAAAACTCTAATGTTTTTAAGCCTTTATTACTACCAATAGGTGCTCCTAAAGGCATTACGCATTGCGTTCCTACTTCCTCTAATCGCTTACATAAAACAGGGTCTGCATGAATATAAGGCATTACAATAAACCCTAATTTTACAAGTTCCTCTGCTGCTTTTAAGGTTTCTATTGGGTCTGGTAATAAATATTTAGGATCTGGATGTATTTCTAATTTTATCCAATTTGTTTCTAAAGCCTCTCTGGATAGTTGAGCTGCAAACACCGCTTCTTTAGCATCTCTTACTCCAGAAGTATTGGGTAATAAATTAATTCTTGGGTGTTTTAAATGTGTTAATATATCATCTTGATTATTTTCTATATCAACCCGCTTCAATGCAACTGTTACCAATTCACTCTCTGAGGCTATTAAAGCTTCGTTCATTAATTTAGAAGAACTGAATTTGCCTGTTCCTGTAAACAACCTTGAGTTAAACTCTTTATTTGCTATTTGTAACATTCTTATTTTTTATTTTCTTCTGGTTGCCAACGTTGCTCTTGTGTTGGACCTCCATTTATAATTTCTTTAAACGTTGTTATACTATTAAAATTACGAGTAATTTCTCCAGATACTGCAATACCATATACTCCGGTAATTAATATATCTAATACATCATTCTGTGTAATACCTCCTATGGCAATTACAGGAATATCTGTATTTAATTCTTCTAGTATTGTTAAGTACCCTTTTTCTCCTAAAACCGGACTTAAATTATCTTTTGTTTTCGTGAATCTAAAAGGACCTAAACCTATATAGTCTACTTTTTTATCTATTAATTCCTTACAATCTTCTAGTGTGTTGGCTGTTCCGCCAATTATTTGCCAAGAATATAATTTCTTTCTAACCATAGAAGGGCAAGCATCAGTTTTTCCTAAATGAACACCATCTGCTTTAATTTCAATAGCAACTTTATAATGATCGTTTATAATTAATCTAGTTTGAAAATGAGTCGTTATTTCTCTAGCCTTTCTTGCTGTTTCAAGTATGGTTTTGTCATCTAGAGCTTTTAAACGTAACTGAATCCATTCTGCTCCAGAAGTACAAGCTTTCTGAATATTATCTAGATGTTCTTGAGGCGTGGTTCCTTGCGATATGTATTGTAATTTGCTTATCATAATTATTTCTTTTAATGATATCCTAAAAGACTTCTATTAGAACTTAAAAACTTCTCTGTATACCTTTTGCCTCTATAACATGCTTTTAATAACGGAAAACCTAAAGCTAAATAACTTGCTATGGAAGAAGATAGCACACAACCACTACCATGTTTTTCTGAACAATTAAGTAACTTAGGGTTAAATACAAACGTTTTCCCTTCTTTGGTATATAGCTCGTCTTTTCCTAATTTATTTGGTCGATGTCCGCCTTTTAAAAACACGTTGGTTTTTGATGAAATTAATTGGATAGTTTCGTCTAAGCTTTTGTTAGGATATAGCTCTTTGATTTCGTTATAATTAGGTGTTAGTAAGTATATTTTTTCTAAAATATTGTCTAAATCTAAAATTGAATTGAACTGAAAATTAGAACTCGATTTTAAAATAGGATCCAAAACAATTTTTGTCTTAGAATTATATTTTAAAACTAGATTAATAATTGTATTTAATACTTCAAAACGTTCTACAATTCCAATTTTTACTACATCAACCTGAAAGCGATTAAGTAAAACCTCTATTTGGGCTGTTATTTGCTCTACAGGCATCCAGTGACAAGCTTGAAATGATTGATCATCTTGAACGGTATTAGCTGTACAAACCGACAATCCATAACATTTTAAAGTTTCAAATGTTTTTACATCGGCTGTTAACCCCGCTCCGTTAGAAGGATCGAATCCTGCTATAGTTAATATGTTAGGTCTAACGTTCAATTTTATGATATTTATTTTTTAATTCTATAAAGCTTTCAACTGGATTATTAGTATTCCAAACTCCACCTAAAACTCCAACACCTTTAAACCCTAACTCCATTGTTTTTGCTATGGTATTTGCGTTGATTCCACCCATGCCAATTATTAATTTATCTATATAATTAACATTAAAACCTTTGCCTTTATATCCTTGTTTGGATATTGAGGAAAAAACAGGGCTTAGTAAATGATAATCAAACTCAAAATAACAGTCTTCTAATTCTTTTGGTTCGTGAAAAGAAGAGCTAATGGTTTTACCGAATAGATTTAGGTCTTTAAAATAATGACCTGGATTACCTATATGATCTCTTCTTTTTTGTTCTTGAAAATGAATCCCTTTTAAATTGTATTTATTTATTAATTCATGAAAATAATGTACTACAATCCTATTATGATATTTAGTGTCTATGGCCTCTAAATACTCACAATGTTCTTGATAAGATTTGTTTGGTTTTCTAAAATGATAATATTCTAATCCTGACTCAAAAAGTTGAGTCAGAATTAAAATTTCATTTTCAATATCTTTTTCTGGGGCTATAAGAACAATCATTTTTTATAAATAAACTTCGCTTCCTTTGTCTTTAAACTCTTTAGATTTTTCTTCCATTCCTTTTGCAAAGACTTCATCATCTTTTATTTCATTTTCGGCAGCAAAATCACGTACCTCTTGAGATATTTTCATAGAACAAAATTTAGGGCCACACATGGAACAGAAATGTGCAATTTTAGCACCTTCTGCCGGTAAAGTTTCGTCATGGTATTCGCGAGCTAATTCTGGATCTAGCCCTAGATTAAATTGGTCTTCCCAACGGAATTCAAAACGCGCTTTACTTAAAGCATCATCTCTATGTTGTGCCCCTGGATGCCCTTTTGCTAAATCTGCGGCATGAGCTGCTAACTTATAAGTAATAACCCCAGTTCTTACATCGTCTCTATTAGGTAAGCCTAAATGCTCTTTTGGTGTTACGTAACATAACATTGCTGTACCATACCAACCAATCATGGCAGCACCAATACCAGAAGTAATATGGTCGTAACCTGGGGCAATATCTGTAGTTAAAGGACCTAATGTATAAAAAGGCGCTTCACCACATGCTTCTAATTGCTTATCCATGTTGGCTTTTATCATGTGCATAGGTACGTGTCCAGGGCCTTCAATAAAGGTTTGTACATCGTGTTTCCATGCAATTTTTGTTAATTCTCCTAAAGTTTCTAACTCAGCAAATTGCGCTTCATCATTAGCATCTGCAATACAACCAGGGCGAAGTCCATCTCCTAATGAAAAGGCAACATCGTAAGCTTTCATAATTTCACAAATCTCCTCAAAATGAGTATATAAAAAACTTTCTTTATGATGCGCTAAACACCATTTTGCCATAATAGAACCACCACGAGAGACAATACCTGTAATACGTTTTGCAGTCATTGGTACATAGCGTAAACGTACACCAGCATGAATTGTAAAATAATCTACACCTTGTTCAGCTTGCTCAATTAAAGTATCTCTAAAAATCTCCCAAGTTAAATCTTCGGCAACTCCATTCACTTTTTCTAAAGCTTGATAAATAGGGACTGTACCTATTGGAACAGGTGAGTTTCGTATAATCCATTCTCTAGTTTCATGAATGTTTTTTCCTGTAGATAAATCCATAATATTATCTGCACCCCAACGGCAGGCCCAAACAGCTTTTTCTACTTCTTCTTCTATAGAAGATGTTGTTGCCGAATTACCAATGTTAGCATTAATTTTTACAAGAAAATTTCGACCTAAAATCATAGGTTCAACTTCTGGATGATTAATGTTTGAAGGAATTACAGCACGCCCTCTAGCAATTTCTTCTCTAACAAATTCTGGAGTTATTTTTGAAGGAATATTTGCGCCGAAATCTTGCCCGGGGTGTTGTTTAGATAAACGTGTCATTTCATCTATACGCTGATTTTCGCGAATAGCCACATACTCCATTTCTGGGGTTATAATACCTTGTCTCGCATAATGCATTTGCGAAACATTTTTTCCTTTTTTAGCTTTTTTAGGCTTGTGTTTTAAATTGAAACGTAAATGGTCTAAACTAGAATCGTTTAAGCGTTCATTACAATAATTGGAAGAAAAAGCATGTAAT
>NZ_JBSHNS010000405.1:0-1437 GCF_053601635.1 Pontimicrobium sp. MEBiC01747 | reverse complement strand
CTATTAGTTTTCTTAATTGCGGATCTATTTGTATTGCTTCTTCTTTAGTGAATTTAAATTTCTTATAATCGAAATACTCTATTCCATCTATAAACCCGCCATAAAATTTTGCTATTTGTTTGCGCTCTTCATCCTTTAAGCCTAATAGGTCTAATCGCTTTTGTGGAATTTTTTCTGTTAATGAGTCTCCTTTTTCTAGGTGCTCAAAAAAGTGCAATGTATTTTCCGATTGTGGTAAGATACCATTAACTCCAATTATTGCAATTGCATTATTTTCTGTTTCTTTCTCTTGGGGTTCTGCTTCTTTTTGTGGTAGTATATTTTCGGTTTGTAATGTTTCTTTAACAACCTTTATTACTTCTTTTACTACAGGTGTGCTTTGCTTGATATCGTTAAAATTATCTCCAAAGTCTGCTACTAAATATTCTACAATGTCATTAAAGGTTCTGTACTCCATAAAAAGTAATGGTGGTACTTCTGCTACAACTTCTCTTATATCTGCTATCATAAGTCCAGACATAATAGAATCTATTCCATAATCGCCAATATCTAACGTGAAATCTATATCCTTTTCGTCTAACTTTAAAACCTTTTTTAATACAGTCATTAAAAAGTTTTTTACTTTCTCTTCTGTTGTAAGTTCTACGGTTTCTTCTATTGAGGCCTGTATTTCTAATACTTTGGTTTTAGTATTGGTCGTTTCTACGGTTTCTTGTTCTGGTTTAGATACCCAGTAGTATTGTTTTGCAAAAGGATATGTTGGTAATGTTATTTTATTTGGTATTGTTTTACCGTATAAAAATTCCCAATTTAAATCTGTTCCTTTTACCCAGAGTTCTGCTAATAATGTAAACTCTTTTTTAGAAATTACAATATCCATATAGGCTTGCCCTGCTTCTCCTTTTAATAAAAAATTACAATTGTCTTTTCTAGAGTTCCCTGTAGCTATATCTATTGTATTGCCTTCTAAAAAACTAGTTAGTTTTGTTATTACATCATCTATTGTTTCTGCTTTAAATGCAAGGCGTTCTTCCATTTCTTCACGGCCATACTGAAGTGTATAGGCTAAATCGTGAAGTTGCACCAGGTTAGATTGAAGGTGTTTTTTTAGTTCTATTGCTTTTTCTTTTAATCTATCGTTATTTTTAGCCGATAAGATTATAAGTGCTGGACTAAGGCTTTTATATACTTTTTGTTTGTTTTTGTACTCTTCTAAAACAACATGCGCATTGACACCTCCAAATCCAAAAGAACTAACGCCTGCAATTCTTGTTTTATTTTTAGCAATTGTCCAAGGTGTCGTTTCTGTTCTTAAATGGAAAGGTGTTTCTTTTAGATTAATGTACTTATTTTGCGTTTTTAAATTAGGGTTTCCTGGTAGTGTTTTATTTTTAATACATAATAGTACTTTTAATAACCCAGCAATTCCTGCTCCTG
>NZ_JBSHNS010000404.1:0-1770 GCF_053601635.1 Pontimicrobium sp. MEBiC01747 | reverse complement strand
CCTAATGACTATGACTATAAAAAATCTGCAAAGTACAGATACTATAAAATTACTTCTTGAAGATGCATATTACGAACGAACCAGTAATATCGAAAATAGTATAAAAACTGCAAATAGAGCGCTTAAAATGAGTAAGGCTCTTGGTAATAACGTATATATTGGTAAAAGCTTAAATCAGTTAGCGCTATACCATATGATTATTAGCGATTTTGAACAATCTAAAAACTACTCTAAAGAAGCTATATCATATTTTTCACCAATAAACGATGAACAAGGTATAGCAGATGCTAATTACAGTATTGGTAGTATACATTATAAAACCAATAACTATCATGTAGGCCTTAAGTACCTATTAGAATCCTTAAGAATTTATAGGAAATATAATGATTTTCCCAGTCAATCTAAAGTAGAAAAGGCCATTGGAACTATCTACGAATATATGGGAGACCATGATAATGCATTTAAATCTTATAAAAGCTCTATAAAAATTGCGAGAAAAATTCCAGACCTTAATTTAGAAACAAATGTTTGTAATAATCTTTCCGGATTATTATTAAAAAAGAAGCGGCCTAAATATGCCATGCAGGTTATAGAGCATTCTATTAAAAGTAAAAAATTAACAAATGATATAAGAGGGCTAGGCTTTGCTATTTATGGAAGAGGTAAAGTCTTTTTTGCTATACAAGAATATGAAAAAGCAAAGGCAGATTTTTTAACGGCTATAAATATCCATAAAGACACTATTGAAAATTTAGGAGCATCAATGGGGCTCCATAAATTAGGAGTACTTTACTATAAGTTGGGGCGTTTAGAAGAAGCTATCGATGTTTTAGAAGAATCATTACAACTAAGCTTAAAGTATAATATATCTATGATAAAAATTAAAAACTATCATATACTATATTTAATATACAAGCAAAATGGAAATACAGAAAAAGCATTAAAATACTTAGAGATTTATTTGTCGGAAAAAGAAGCCGTAATTAATACCCAGACACTTAAAGTGATGGAAGATTACGACTTAATTAATAAGATGAATAAGCTAGAAAATGAAGCAGAATTACAAAGGGTAAAACAAAAAAATATAGATAAAAAAAATAGAGCAGAAAAGCGCTCTGTTGCATTAAAGCAGCAGTTTTTATCTATTATGAGTCATGAAATAAGAACGCCACTTAACGCCATTACAACTATTGTATCTATTCTAGAGAAAAAAGTTAAAGGAGAAAATAAAGAATTACTAGATAGTCTTCAATTTGCCTCAAATAACTTAATTAATATTGTTAATGATATTTTAGATTTTACAAAGTTAGACTCTAGAAAAGCTAAATTAGAGCTAGATAATTCTAACTTATATAAATTATGTAACAAAATAGCAAACCTCCATTTAAATGTGGCCCAAAGTAAAGGCTTAGACATTGTATTAGAAAATAATATTTCTGAAAATCAAAATTACCTTATAGATGAGACAAAAATGACTCAAATACTAAGTAATTTAATAAATAATGCTATTAAGTTTACAGATAAAGGAGGAGTAACCATTAGTGCCGAATTAATTGAAGAACAAGAATCTTACGATGTTATTAAATTAAGTGTTAAGGATACTGGCGAAGGAATTTTGGAAAAAGATATTACCGAGATTTTTGAAAGCTTCTCTCAAGTAAAACCTATAATGACACGTAAACAAGGAGGAACAGGTTTAGGCCTTGCTATTGTTAAACGTTTAGTAAAGTTACACGGAAGTCAAATAAAAGTAAAAAGTAAAGAACATGA
>NZ_JBSHNS010000403.1:0-688 GCF_053601635.1 Pontimicrobium sp. MEBiC01747 | reverse complement strand
AATAAAACGTTTACCAGAGTTTTTAGCTGTACAAAAACAAAACTATACCATTTTACGAGACGCGTTATCGCAAATACCAGAAGTGACGTTTAGAACTGTACCAGAAGGAGGAGAGGAGAGCTATGCGTTTTTAAACTTCTTTTTACCAGATTTAGAATCGGCAAGAAAAGCATCAAATGGCTTTAAGGAGCAAGGCGTAGATGTTTGTTTTCATTATTACGATAATAATTGGCATTATGTGCGTAGATGGGAGCATTTAAAAAATGCAAAATCGCTATATCCAATGAGTGCAGATATTAAAAAAGGATTAGAAGAATTTTCTAATAAAACCTTTACACAATCCGATCATTACATTGGGCGCAACATTTCGGCATTAATAAAACTATCTTGGACCGAAGAGGAAGTTAATGCAAGAGCTGCTAAAATGGTAGAGATTATAAAAGCGTCTATTTAAAAAAGTTAATATTTATTACATAAAAAAGCCTTTACAATTAATGTAAAGGCTTTCTTTTTATTTTTAAACTAAAATGTTTTAATAGGTTACATATTCTACAATTTCTAAACCATAACCAATCATTCCCACACGCTTACTCTGTTGCGAGTTCGACACTAATTTTAGTTTATGAATATTTAAATCGTGTAATATTTGTGCTCCAATACCAAAATCTCTTTCATCCATATTAATCGC
>NZ_JBSHNS010000402.1:0-1721 GCF_053601635.1 Pontimicrobium sp. MEBiC01747 | reverse complement strand
ATATTAGTTTTTGCGCTTCCTATTCCACAATAGCTATATTTAGACGGTTTAATATTTTTTTCTTTGTATAACTCATTAAAAGCTAGTTTTAAGCCTTCGATTTCTATGGGGTCTCCAAGTGGTGTTCCTGTTCCGTGTGCTTCAATATAGCTAACATCTCTAGGATCTATATCTCCAGAGGTGTAAGCTTCTATTAATAATGCTTTTTGTGCTTCTGGATTTGGAGATGTTAACGTATTTGCCTTTCCGCCATGATTTACTGCGCTTCCTTTAATTACTCCATAGATGTAATCTCCAGCTTGCTCTGCTTTACTTAACTTTTTTAATACGACAATTCCAACACCTTCTCCTCTAACATATCCATTTGCTTCATTATCGAAAGTTTTACATTGCCCGTCTACACTTAACATGCCTGCCTGACTGTAAGATACAGTTAACTCTGGTCTTAACATTGTATGTACGCCTCCTGCTATTGCAATGTCACTTGTTCCGTTTTTAATACTTTTTACAGCTTGATCTACTGCTACTAAAGATGATGAACATGCTGTGTCTATTGCCTGACTTGGCCCATGTATATTTAATAAATAAGAGATTCTATTTGCTAAAATAGAACTGGCTGTACCAATTGCATCGTAGGCTTCTGCTTTTCCTTTTCTTGCTTCTCCAGATATGTGTGCGTAATCTGAGCCAGAGACACCAATATATATTCCTGTATTTGTTCCTTTTAATGCCGATGGTACTATGTTTGCGTCTTCTAAAGCTGTGTAAACACTTTCTAGTGTAATACGTTGTTGCGGATCCATTAGCTCTGCTTCAAAAGGACTAATTCCAAAAAATAGTGGGTCGAAATTACCAACTCCTTCTATAAAACCGCCCCATTTTGCTGTTGTTGTTTCTTCTGGATTTTTATTAAATGTTTTCCAATCCCATCGCTCTGTAGAAACTTCTGTGATGGTATTTTTATTTGCTTTTAAATTTTCCCAATAGGTGTCTAAGTTTGGTGCTCCTGGAAATCTACCACTAATTCCTACAATGGCAATATCTTCTTCTATAGAAGCGCTATATCCATTCCTTTTATTTTGTATTGTTGATGTTTCTATTCCTAAAAGATAATTAGTTAATGTGTCAACAGATTCTGTTCCATAAAACCGACTAGGGTTACTATCTATTTTGTGGTTTTCATATAAATATTCTGATAGTTCTTGATAGATTATTGATTCTATTCCTAACTCATTAAGCTTTGTGTCTTTTGTTAATGTATCAACCTCTAACACAGATTTCAAAAATTGTAATACAATTGTATTTAATGTCTTTTTATCTAAATCTGTTAGTGGCTTAGCGTTTAATGTTATTGGTGTTTTATAGTCAATTTTAGACTGTTTTATCTTTAAATCTTGTTGCTTTACTACTACTGGCTCTTTTTTAGCCTCTAAAGCATCACTGTTTTTTAATTGTTTTGTAGTGTATACTTTTGCTATTAATTGTTGATCTTTTGCTCTGTATAACGAACTGTGTAATGTTACTTCATCCTTTTTTTGTTCTAGTTTATTTAACTCGTAAATAAGTTTATCTCCAGAGTTAGCATTACCATAGTAGTGTATATCTCTTGAAATTACTCCTGCAATTTCTAACCAGTCTCCTTTTAATTGATATTGGTTTTTAATGTATTCACGCTCACATTTATCATTAATTTTTGGATAGCTAGCAAAATATAATAATCC
>NZ_JBSHNS010000401.1:0-32843 GCF_053601635.1 Pontimicrobium sp. MEBiC01747 | reverse complement strand
GTTTTTAACGCAACTAATTTTAAAATGGTTTGGCGTAATGCTCTTGTTTGCCATGGTAAATTTAAAAACGTTTCTGCATTAAAGTGCGTTTTTGAAATTCCCATTAAATAGAATCCTCCATCTAAAGAAGGCCCTAAAACTAATGCTGTGTTTTGTAGTTTTTTTTCAGCAGCAATTATGTGTGCTGTTTGTAAATGCGGCGTATCATTACCAATAGTAATAACATTGTCGAATCCTTTATTAAAAACAGATTGTATAGCATTTGTAAAACGAGTGCCAAAGTTGTGGCCTTGCTGCTGTTTTTCAGAAATTATAAAATAGGGTAATCCTGTTTGTTTTACCTTATGTTGTATTTGGGCGTTTAGGACATTAAATAATTCAGCCGACTGTTTAAAAGGCTTGTATATTCCTTCTGTTTTTGCAGAGTTTGCAAAAACTAATATGGCTGTATTATGTGTTTTAATGGTCACTAAACTTTAATATCTGTATTGTGTTATGCTACTACACCTTGGCAGCTACTTCCTGCGCCTGCGGTGCAACCATAACAATGTTGCGAAATAATTATTTTTCGGTCTTGTAATAAATCTTCGTTGTATTCGCTAATGTGTTTTACTTTACTAGCGACTTTTAAGTCTAACATTTGGTTAAAATCGCAATCGTATAACCAGCCATCCCAACTTATAGAAATAGTGTTAGTACACATAACATTTTTAACGGCTTCAGAATTATAGGCTTCTACTAAAGAATACATATAATCTTCGTAGTTCTCGGATGCTATTAAGTAGTCTAAAAATCTAGAGATTGGTAAATTGGTAATAGCAAACAAATTATGGAACTGGATTCCGAAGTCTTCCATTAAGGCTTTTTTGAAATCTTTTTCCATAGCCATTTGGTCGCCTGGTAAAAAGGCTCCAGATGGATTATATACCAGATCTAAACGTAAATCACTGTCTGGCATACCATAACCGCGTTCATTTAATTCTTGTAGGGCTTTTATAGACATATCAAAAACACCTTCTCCACGTTGTTTGTCTGTTTTGCCTCTAGTCCAATGCGGCATAGAAGACACAACATGTACATTATGTTTTTTAAAGAAATCTGGTAAATCGTAATACTTTTTGTTGGCTCTAATAATGGTTAGGTTAGAGCGTACAATAAAATCCTTAATACCTGCTTTAGAGGCCTCTTCAACAAACCAGCGAAATTCTGGATTCATTTCTGGTGCACCACCTGTTAAGTCTAAAGTGTGTGCGCCAGTTTTTTTTATAACATCCAAACATTGTTGCATGGTTTCCCGCGTCATAATTTCCTTTCGGTCTGGCCCTGCATCTACATGGCAGTGTTCGCACACTTGATTACACATGTAACCTAGGTTTATTTGAAGGATTTCTAGTTTTTTAGGGACTAAAGGGAATTGTCCTGTTTCTGCAATTTTATCTTTAAAAGTAGGTAATTCACCATCGGCAAAAATACCGTTAGACAGTATTTCTAATTGTCTATTACTACTTGCTAAATCGCTATCTCTTTTTTGAAGCGATTGTGTTTTTAGTTTACCCATCTAATTTATTCACTTTATTCATCATTTGCACACCATGTACTAGAGTTGCCCCACTTTTTATGGCGGCTCCTACGTGTATAGCTTCCATCATTTCTTCTTTGGTTACGCCACGTTGTAAACCATCTTTTGTATAGGCATCTATACAATAAGGACATTGCTCTGTGTGTGCAACTGCTAATGCTATTAACGATTTTTCTCTTGCTGTTAAAGCTCCCTCTTCAAAGACTTTGCCGTAATATTCAAAAAATTTGTTGCCTAAATCTTCACTCCATTCTGTGATTTTTCCAAATTTCCTTAGGTCTGCTGGGTCGTAATATGTTTTTGACATTTTGTTATAACTTTTTTGCTAAGATATAAATCTAAATACTTCAGTCGGAAACTTAGTTATTACTTAACAAGAATTTGTTAAAAATAATATTAAAAAGTATTATTACGGTAGTTGTTAAAGTTGTTGATACTTCTTTTTGAATTGTATAGGAGTTATCTGTGTATGCTTTTTAAAGGTTTTTGAGAAATAGGCGTAGTCTTCATAACCTAATAATTCGGCAATGCTAGATAGAGAATTGTTTGAGTGAACAATTAAACGCTTGGCTTCTAGTAAAACGCGTTCTGTTATGAGTTCGGTTGTTGTTTTGTTTAAAGTAGATTTTGTTATTCTATTTAAATGTTTTGGAGTAATGCTTAATGTATTTGCATAAAAAGCAGCCGATTTGCTTTCCTTATAATGGAATTCTATATTTTGTTCTAACTGCCGCAATGTTTTTAAATAACTAGGTGTTATTACGGTTTCAGATGGAGTGCTTTTTGTATAAACACGTGTTAAATCTATATACAGCATGTCTATAAGGCTAATTATTTTTTCTTTTGCATATTCTTTTTTTTGAGAATATTCTAGGTATAATTCTTTAAACTTTAGTTGAATCGTAAAAAGAGTGTCTGTATTTAAAATAATATGTGGTGGATTTTTATAGGAATAATAAAAAGGAAAATGAGTTACTTTTTTATTAGCGAAGTAAAACTCGTAAAAGTCTTGAGAATGAAAGAAAATATAGCCTTGTGGGGTACTATTAAATGTCCAATAATGCGTTTGCCCAGGTTTTAAGAAAAAGACACTGCCTGTTTTAATTGCATAGGTGTTAAAATCTATTTCGTGTTTACCAGTGCCAGAAGTGAATACAACACATAAAAAGAAATTGTGTTTATGCGGTTTGTGTACAATTGCTTTATTTTTTTCTAAATGTTTACTTAAGTCGTTACAATAGAAGTTTTGTAAGGATTCCTCCTGCTTAAATTGTTTTATGTTTAAAATAGGTATGGTTTTCAATGTGGTGTAATTATGTCCTAAATGTACAAAAAATGGAGATAAATGTATGAGGTTTATTTACGGGTAAGGTTATAGTTTTGCAGAATAAAATATGTTACATATCGCATTTTGTGATTTGTAAATTAAAATAGAGGTTATGGCATTTTTTAAAAAAACAAAATTGTATAGTATTCTAACGGGTAATTGTCCGGTTTGTCATAATGAGAGTATGTACTCCGAAACTAATCCATATATTTTAAATAAAACATTAAAAATGCAAGAGCGTTGTAGCTATTGTAAAACTAAATACAAGATTGAGCCATCTTTCTTTTTTGGAGCTATGTATGTTAGTTATCCTGTAGGGTTGTTTTTTGCAGGGTTAGTTTTTGTGTTGTCTTACTTAGTTTTTAATTTTAGTTTAACAACAACTTACGTGTTAATTGTTTTATTGATGGTTGCTTTACAGCCTATAATAATGAGATTAGCGAGAAATATATGGATTAACTTTTTTATGAGTTATAAAGAAGGAAATTAATATATGATAGCAATGATATGAATTAAATATATAGCTGGTTATAGAAAGTCCTGCTTAAATTAGTACTTAATATTTTATGAAAATAATACAAGAAATATAATAGGGAAGAGCATGCCTGCGACAGCTAGCTTCCACCCTCTGCCTTTAAATCCTTTTTTTCCTAATGGTATTAAAACGCCTGTAATTGCAATGACTAACATTGCTATTCCAAAAATATCTGAATACCATACCCAAAAGCTATTAGTAGATTTATGTAAATACATAGTGTGGCCAATTATTGGCACTTTACGTTTGTATTCTATAGTACCTTTTCCTGTTTTTATATCTCCATCAAAAATGGCATTATTTTTAAAGTATATACGTAGCTTACCATCTCTTACTCTATGCCCATCGTATTCTCCTAAGGTCTCGGTTTTGCTTTTAAGATAATTGTTAGTAAGTTGCTGTTCTTTTAATAGATTTTTAAATTCAAATGGCTTGCTTTCGTATGTATAATTCATAGGATACCAATCTTCTCGATGATTTAATACAATTCCAGATATAGAGAAAGCAATAATTAATCCGACATAGAAAAAAGCCAAGTCTCTGTGTAAGCTTCTATTAGTTATTTTTGCCATTTATGGTCTTTTTAAGTGTTAATCACTTTATATAAGCATGTTTTAAATATGAAATTCCCAAGGCTAGAAATAAGCCTTGAGAAGTTCACTAAAATTAATTAGCTAAGGGGGAATTATGCGTTTTTTTGTGTGTATTATTGGGCATTCATCTCTATGTTTACTGTAACTTCAACTTCTTTCCCTATTGGACTCATACCATTTCCTAAGTTAAACGTTTCACGTTCTATAGTTGTTGTTAGTTTTAGACCAGCTTTATATTTTCCGCTGCGATCATCTTTTATAACTCCATTTAATTTGCCTGTAAAAACAATTGCTTTAGTTATACCATTTATTGTAATATTTCCTTTTGTTTCAAATTTGTTATTTTCTAACTGCTTAAATGAGCTACTATTAAAGGTAATAGTTGGATGCTTTTCTACATTAAAGAAGTCTGGAGATTTTAAATGGTTATCTCTACTTTGTTGGTTTGTATTAATCGTAGTCGCCTCTATAGAAACCTTAAACATTGGTTTTTCAAATTGCTCATTTGTAGTTGTTGCGTCTATATTAAAAGCTTCAAAGTGCCCCGTTACCTCAGAAATAGCAAAATGAGATACTGAAAATGTAATTGAAGAATGAGAATTATCTACTTTCCAATTAGTTTGTGCATTTACAGATATAATTAGTACCATTAATGCAATACATGTTAAAACGGTTTTTTTCATTTTTTATGTTTAATTTTATAAGAGCAAAGATATTTTCTAACTGTATGTTTGCAGTTATTAAAAAAGGCGTTTTACTTATGAATTTGAGCTTGTGTTGAATAAAGAGAATATACCGTTATATAACTTGAATACCTTGTATGATATTAATATCGAGGATATTTCGCATAAAAATGATTATAACTTTAATGCTATTCATCGTCATAACTATTATGAAATCTTGTTCTTTGAAGAGGGCGGTGGTTTTCAAATTATAGACTTTAAAAAAGTGCCTATTAAGGCAAATAGCTGTTACGTTATTAAGCCTAAACAAATCCATTTGTTAAAACGAGACTCTAATGCAGATGGTTTACTGATTCAGTTTACAGATAAAATGATTTTGCCTGATGTTTTTTTAATGACATTATCTTCTTTAAAATTACACGTAGGAGTAACTTCTGTCTTTGAAGAGCATTTAGAGCACTCACGTTATTTTATGAGTCTATTAAAAACGATTAGAAATTTGCAGAAAAGTAAAGGTAGGTTTTATAAAGAACGATCTATACATTTATTATCTAGTTTTTTATATGCTTTAGAAGATGTTTCCGAAAATCAAAACAAGGAACACCTCTTAACCGATAAAAACATAATAAAGTTTATAGATTTAGTAGAGAAACACTTAAATACATATACAATTAACAGCTATGCAGAGTGTTTAAATATGTCTTCAAAAAAATTAAGCCTAATTGTAAAATCTCAGTTAGGTATGACGCCTTTAAAGTATATTCATAATATTCTATTACTAAATATAAAAAGAGATTTAGTTTTTAAGCAATTGAGTTTTAAAGAAATTGCTTATAACTATAACTTTGACAGTCCTTCAAATTTTAGCATCTTTATAAAGAAGCAGACTGGTAAAACACCTTCGCAACTGCAAGAAATGTTAAACTACTTTTAGTTTTAACCTTTATCTATACTAATTAGTTACAGTTAATACATTTTACATTAACAAGGATAATTCGAAAATAATAAAAGCTACTAGTCTCTACTAGTTTGTTTCGGGTAAAAAAAATACATTTGTTTTATAAGTATAATTCTTATTAAAGAAAATGGTATTACATTAAAAAATAAAATTAGCGACTTAGTTAATGACTTTTTTATAGAAAAAGGCGGTGTTTTTTATTATTCCTGGTGACAGAAATTTAATAAGAGTTATAAAAAAGAAAGAATTAAAACTAAAAAGTAGCAAACGTTCAATGGATAATTCAATTAAAAGATGACTAAAAACACTTATATTTTACTAATAATAACAGTATGTCTTTTTGCAAGTTGTAACGGCAAAAAAAACATTGACAACAATAAAACATCTTTTAAATACTTAGAAACACAAAATAACTTACTTAATTATAAAATAACACCTAGGCATAAGTTCGATAAAAATGGTTTAATGTTCTCCGATCAAGGAGCATGGTTTGCATATAGTTTTCCAGATTCAACAAACATAACGGGTTTTACGGGGCCTTTTTTAATGACGCAACAAAATGGAATATGGAGTAGTAGTGCATTAACAAACTTTGTTATAGATAACACAAAATGGATTTCGCATAAAATAAAAAGTTATAACAGTCATTTAGAACAAACATACCGCTCAAAAAAAATAGAGTTGCAACAACAACTAGTATTTATTTCGGGGCACACAGCAGCAATAAAAACGATTATAACTAATAAAAGTAAATCTATAATAGACTTAAATTATAGTTTTAAAAATAATAAGCTGTTAGCCGATTCATTAAAACTTTCAAAGCATAAGAATGAATTAATTATAAAATCGTCTAAAACGGAAGCTATTGGGCATGTTGTTTTTCCCGAAGAAATTAATATAAGTGTAACAGGTAGCGGTTATACCTCTAATAAAGTAACCGAAACATTAAAACCTAATGCCTCAAAAGAGTTTACTGTTTATCAGAGTTTTATTTTCCCAGAGTACTCTTGGCAAAAAGAGCAGAAAACGAGTTTAACTCTAGATTTCGACACATTGTTATTAGAAAGGAGAATAGAAAAAAACAACCAGTTAAAAACCCTCATACAAAATAGAAAGAAGCAATTTCAAAATAATGAATACGCTCAAGTGCTATCTAAAGCACACGTAACCTTGCAAAATAATTGGCGTATACCTACAGGAGAAATTAAATACGAAGGATTATTTCCTAGTTACCATTATACGTGGTTTAATGGTTTTTGGTCGTGGGATTCATGGAAGCATAGTGTGGGGCTATCTTATTACAATACAGATTTAGCAAAACAACAAATTAAATTAATGTTCGAGTTCCAAAACAAAGATGGTTTTATTGTAGACTGTGTCTATAGAGATACTACTATAGAAGCACATAATTATAGAAATACCAAACCACCATTATCTGCATGGGCGGTTGCTAAAATTTATGAAAAAGATAAGGACATAGCTTTTGTACAAAACATATACCCTAAACTTATTAATTACCATAATTGGTGGTATAATAAGCGAGATCATGACCAAGATGGGCTGTGTGAATATGGCTCTACAGATGGAAGCTTAATAGCCGCAAAATGGGAAAGTGGTATGGATAACGCTATTAGATTTGATAACTCTAAAATTCTTAAAAATAGTGAAGGAGCATATTCTCTAGATCAGGAATCTGTTGATTTAAATGCGTACTTATATGCAGAAAAATTGTATTTGGCACAATTAGCAACAGAACTAAAAAAAGAGGAAGAAGCCAAAAGATTAATAAACGAAGCAAGTATTTTAAAAACAAAAATTCAGAAACAATTTTACGATAAAAAAGACGGTTGGTTTTATGATACTAATTTACAAGGAACTCAATTTATAAAAGGAGAAGGAAGTGAAGGTTGGACTGCGCTTTGGGCTAAAGCAGCAACCAAAGAGCAAGCAGCAAAAGTGAGAATTAAAATGATGGATGCTACAAAATTTTATACCAAAGTTCCTTTTCAAACAATGAGTGCAGACCATGCAAAATTCGACCCATTAAAAGGGTATTGGCGAGGTCCAAATTGGTTGGATCAAGCCTATTTTGGAGTAAAAGCATTACGTAATTACGGATACAATGAAGATGCAGATAAGGCTACAGTGCAAATTTTAAAAGGAGCAGAAGGACTACTGGAAAAAGGCACTGCTATTCGAGAAAATTACCACCCACTAACAGGAAAAGGATTACACGCGCACAATTTTAGCTGGAGTGCAGCCCATATTATTATGTTATTAATAAACGAAAACAATGGTTAAAACAACAGGATTTGTAATAACTCTTTTTTTATGCTTGATATCATTTAGTCAAGAAAAAGACCCTATAAAAAACTATAGATATTATATAGAAAACGAACAAGTTATTCAAGAAAATAAATTAGACGCTCATGCTTCTTTTAGCTCATATAACTCATACGAAAATCTATTTAATGCTAAACCAGAATATTACCAGACTTTAAACGGTGTTTGGAAATTTAATTGGGTAAGAAACCCCAAAGATAGGCCAACTGCTTTTATAGACCCTAAAATAGATGTCTCACATTGGGATGATATAAAAGTACCTTCAAACTGGGAAGTAGAAGGTTTTGGGATTCCTATTTATGTTAATCATCAATATGAGTTTGCAGACTATAAGGCGCCCGTTGCAGACGATATGGAGTTAGTAGATACCTATTACCCTAAAAAGCCTGGAGATGTACCAAATAAGTATAATCCTGTAGGCTCTTACAGGCGTAACTTTACCATAGATAAAAGTTGGAAAAATAAAGAAACTTTTTTACATATTGGAGCAATGAAATCGGGAGGGTTTGTGTGGCTTAATGGCCAATACATAGGCTACTCTCAAGGTAGTAAATTACCTGCAGAATTTAATATTACAAAAGCTATAAAAGAAGGCGAAAATAGTTTAGCTATTCAAATTTTTAGATGGACAGATGGTTCGTATTTAGAATGTCAAGACTTCTGGAGAATTAGCGGTATTGAACGCTCAGTATACATATATGCACAGCCTAAATTACGTATTCAGGATTTTGAAATAACATCTAGTTTAGATGGAAGCTATAAAAATGGCATTTTTGAACTTTCGGTAGCTTTAAAGAATCATTTGTTAAAAGCGCAAAAAGGAAAACTATCATATAAGTTATTAGACGAAAAACAAAATGAAATAACCTCAGAAGAAAAGAGCTTTTCTGCTAAGAAAAAGAGCAAACAAAGCGTTTCTTTTTTTAATAACATTCCTAATGTAAAACAATGGAGTGCCGAGCACCCTAATTTATATACGCTAATTATAGCGTTAAAAGATAAAAACGGACAAGTACTAGAAGTAACAAAAAGAGAAATAGGATTTAGGTCGGTCGATATTAAAAACGGACTGCTTTTAGTAAACGGACAACGCATTACATTAAAAGGCGTAAATACTCAAGAAACAGACCCAGAAACAGGCCATGCAATGTCTGAAGCGCTTATTTTAAAAGACATAAAACTTTGGAAAGAAAATAATATTAATGCAGTACGGCTAAGTCATTACCCAAGAGGACGACGTTTTTACGAATTATGCGATAAATATGGTTTATATGTGGTAGATGAAGCTAATATAGAATCTCATGGCATGTATTATGGTAAATACTCTTTAGCAAAACAACCTAACTGGGAGAAAGCTCATGTAGACAGAATGGTACGTATGGTTAAGCGAGATAGAAATCACCCCTCAGTTATTATTTGGTCTATGGGTAATGAAGCAGGTAATGGTGTTAACTTTTTTAAAGGCTATTATGCTATAAAAGCAAATGATAATACTAAAAGGCCGGTGCAATACGAGCGCCCTTATAAGGATTACGATGGTAGTTTGTATGATATGGATAGTAATACAGATATAATAGTTCCGCAATACCCATCACCAGCTAGATTTAAGGAAATTGGGCGTTCTAAAACCGATCGTCCTTTTATACCTAGCGAATATGCACATGCAATGGGCAACAGCACAGGGAATTTTCAGGATTATTGGGATATTATTGAGCAATACGATAATTTACAAGGAGGCTTTATATGGGATTGGGTAGATCAATCCATTTGGAAAACTAATAAAAAAGGAGAACGATTCTATGCCTATGGAGGGGATTACGGAAACAATATGCCTACCGATAATACTTTTTTAAATAACGGTATTGTGTTTCCAGACAGAACACCACAACCCGCGTTATACGAAGTTAAAAAGGTGCATGAATTTATTAATTTTAAACAAAAAGGAATTAATAAACATAACGAATTACGTGTGCTAGTAGAAAACTTATACGACTTCACTAATTTAAATCAATTTAACTTTTCTGCGAAAATAAAAGCAGACGGAAAAGTATTACAGGAAATTAAAATTGAAGATATAAATGTAGAAACACATACAGGTAAACTTATTCGTATACCATTAAAAGCTATAGATTTTAAAGATAATACAGAGTATTTTGTAGAGATTTCAGCAAAAACTAAAAAGAAATGGGGATTACTATTAGAAAATTTTGAAGTAGCCCATGAGCAAATTGCCCTAACATCTAAATTTAAAGAAAAACGAAGTAAATTACTTCCAGCAAAACAAACACTTACTGTAAAAGAAGAAAATGATAACATCATTATTTCTAATGAAGATGTAAATATTGTGTTCTCTAAAAAAACAGGAATAATTAATACATATAAATTTCAAAAAACAGAGGTTTTTAAAACGGGAAAAGCTCCCAAACCTAATTTTTGGCGAGCAGTAACAGATAATGATTTTGGTAATGCTATGGATAAAAGTAACATAGCATGGAAAGCAGCTTCGCTTAATACTGTACTGAGTAAGCTAGAATATAAATACGATGATGCCTCAAATGTTATTGTAAATGTAATATATAAGCTGCCAGCTGTAGAAACGACATTTCAGTCGAGTTATACTATTCAAGGAAATGGTGTGGTTTATATAGAAAACAAGTTGAATAAAACTAATTATAAAGGAGATATACCTAGAATTGGTATGCGAATGCAAACTCCTAAAAACTACGAAAATTTAAGCTATTTTGGTCGTGGGCCATGGGAGAATTACCAAGACAGAAAAGTATCTGCCTTTGTAGATCTGTACACTTCTAAAGTAAAAGAGCAATATGTGCCATACATTAGGCCACAAGATAATGGCTATAAAACAGATGTAAGATGGATAGCGGTTTCAAATAATGAAAATAATGGAGTGCTATTTGTAGCAGGCAATACAAATGTATTAAGTTTTAGTGCGCTCCACATGGAAAATGAGGATTTTGATACTACTGCTGGACTAGATTATAAAAACTCTAATAAAAGCAAGCACACTACAGATATTAAGGAAAAAGATCTGGTGCAATTAAATATAGATTTAGGGCAGCGAGGTTTGGCGGGAGACGATAGTTGGTATTCTAAACCTCAAGAAAATTACCAGTTTAAGGGAAATAAAACGCATCAATATAGTTTTTACATAATTCCATTTAAAGACAAAACAGAAAAGCACTTTATTCAATTGAGTAAGTTGTACCGTTATAAAACTAAAGAGTAATACCGCATAAGTAATGAGTTATAAAAATTTGCAAATAACAACAGCTCAAGCAGAAAATGTTCTTTACGAGCTTTTTAGTGTAAAAGGAAAAGCTTTGGAGCTTCCAGGAGAAGTAGATTTTAATTTTAGAATAAAAATTGAAAACGGAGACGGTTATATTTTAAAAATATCACGACCAGATGAAAATGAAAATTATCTAAACTTTCAACAACAGTTACTACAATTTGTTGAAAAAAATGGAAAAAAACTAATAGCACCTAAAGTAATAAAAGATAAAAACGGAAATACAATTTCTGAAATTCTGGATCATAAAGGACGTAAGCGAAAAGTTCGTTTATTAACTTGGGTATCAGGAAGGGTTTGGAGTAATGTAAATCCGCAACTAGACGACTTACGTTACAGTTTAGGTGAACAGTGTGGGTTACTTACAAAAGCATTACAAGGATTTAATCACGCAGAAGCACATCGTAATTTTGAGTGGGATATTACACAATCGTTATGGACAAAAGAATATTTGAATTTATTCTCGCTAGAAGAAAAAAAGATGTTATCCTCTTTTCAAGAACAATTCGAGACAGTACAAGACACTTACTCTAAACTTAGAAAAGCAGTTGTTCATAATGATGCTAATGACAATAATATAATTGTATCTAATACATTAATAAACCCTGTCGTAAAAGCAGCTATAGATTATGGAGATGCTATATATACCCAAATTATAAACGATTTAGCTATTAGTTGTGCTTATTGTGTAATGCACCATAATAATCCGTTGCAAGCAGCACTACCTATTGTAAAAGGCTATCATTCTACTTTTTCATTACAAGAAGAAGAGTTGAAGTATTTATATATAACTATTGCAATGCGATTGGTTATTTCGGTTACAAAATCAGCTATAAATAAACAAAAAGAGCCAGATAACACTTACTTATTAATTTCAGAAAAGCCAGCTTGGGAAGTGTTAAAAAAATGGAGCAGAATACACCCAGAATTTGCAGAATACGCATTTAGAAACGCTTGTGGTTTTACTGCGCATCCAAAAGAAAAACAATTTCAAAAATGGGCGAGTGAGAATCAATTTAAACTTTCAAAACTGTTTCCTACAATTAATAATGATGAAGCTTTTCTTTTAGATTTAAGCGTATCTAGTAAATGGGTAGGACATCAAGAAGACTTTAATGATTTAGAGTTGTTTCAACTTAAAATAAATCAGCTTCAAAAAAAGATACCTAATAAAGTTATTGCAGGTGGTTACCTAGAACCTCGACCACTATACACTTCAACAGAATACGATACAATAGGAAATAATGGAAGAGAGAGTAGATCGATTCATTTAGGTGTAGATTATTGGTTGCCAGAATATACAGCAGTACATGCGCTTTTTGATGGAGAAGTCGTTATAGCAGTAGATAACTCTAAGTATAAAGAATATGGTGGATTGCTAGTTTTAAAACATGATATAGATAATTTAACATTTTATACATTATATGGGCATTTAACTGTAGCAAGTGCAACACAATATCAACTAGGTGACCATGTAAAAAAAGGAAATAAAATAGCTGAGTTGGGTAATACAATAGAAAATGGAAGTTGGGTACCACACTTACACTTTCAAATCATGCTTTCATTGTTTAATTATACAGATGATTATCCAGGTGTAACGTATTTAAGTGAGATAGAAATTTGGAAAAGTATTTGCCCTAACCCAAATCTGTTGTTTAAATTAGAGGCACTTCAACATCAAAAAACAACTAGTAATAAAGAATTAATAACTTACAGAAAACAACACCTAGGTAAGAGTTTAAGTTTACAGTATAAAAAACCAATAAAAATGGTACGAGGTGCTGGACAGTACTTAATGGACCAATATGGAAGAAAATATTTAGATACAGTAAATAATGTTGCACATGTAGGTCATGAACACGCTTCGGTAGTAAAAGCAGGACAGCAGCAAATGGCACTTATAAATACAAATTCGCGCTATTTACATGAAAATATTAACGAATTAGCCAAAGAACTTATAGAAACCTTGCCGCCAGAACTTAATGTTTTGCATTTTGTTAATTCAGGTAGTGAAGCTAATGAGTTAGCTATTAGAATGGTAAAAGCATCAACAGGGCAACGAGATATTATTGCATCAGAGGTAGGTTATCATGGAAATACAAATATGTGTATAGATATCTCATCCTATAAATTTGATGGAAAAGGAGGGCATGGAGCTCCAGAACATACTCATATTTTTCCATTACCAGATACTTTTAGAGGAAAATATACAGGAGATGATGCCGCGAATAAATACGTAGAAGAAGTACAGAAACAGATAGATATAGTACATGCAAAAGAACGAGGAGTTGGAGCATTTATTATTGAGTCAATTATTTCGTGTGGAGGACAAATAGAACTACCAGAAGGGTTTTTAGCAAAAGCATACAAAAAAATAAGAGCAGTAGGCGGATTGTGTATATCAGACGAAGTGCAAACAGGATGTGGCCGAATGGGGAAAACATTTTGGGGGTTTCAATTGCATAATGTAACTCCAGATATTGTAACAATAGGAAAACCATTAGGAAACGGTCATCCTTTGGCAGCAGTTGCATGCACTAAAGAAGTAGCTAGTGCTTTTGCAAATGGAATGGAATACTTTAATACTTTTGGAGGTAATCCAGTATCTTGTGCCATAGGAACTGAAGTGTTGCGTACAGTAAAACGTGAAAAACTACAAAAGAATGCTTACGAAGTTGGTGAATTTTTAAAATCTAAATTAAAGCAACTATCAAATGATTTTCCAATTATAGGAGACGTTCGTGGACAAGGGCTATTTTTAGGAATAGAATTAGTAGACAGTAATAAGAAACCATTAGCATTACAAACAGAATATCTAGCAAATAGAATTAAAGATCATGGTATTTTAATGAGCACAGATGGGCCAGACCATAATGTGTTAAAAATAAAGCCGCCAATTGTATTTAATAAACAAAATGCAGAAGAGTTGTTGTTTTATTTAGAAAAGATTTTAAACGAAGATTTTATGAAAATATAAATGTTTTACGTTATAGTACTAGATTAATCATGATGTTAAATATAAATTATTGAACACCTAACCTAAAGAAAATAATAAGCAACTTTAGAGGCAAAATAGGAGTAACTTTTAAATTAAGAGAAGAAAGTATATTCTCTTTAACAATTCTGAAAAACTAAAGCCCTTTCTTTTCCGATTAACAATAATATTTGCATAAACACAACTTTTAAATTTAATCCTCATTTATGCTAAAGCCAATAAATAAAAAACCCTTGAAAATCTTTCGATAATCAAGGGTTAACATTTGTTCTAGTGGTGCCTCCAGGAATCGAACCAGGGACACAAGGATTTTCAGTCCTTTGCTCTACCAACTGAGCTAAGGCACCAGTGCTAAATGCGGATGCAAATATATAACGTATTTTAGTTTCTGCAAAGGAAAATTAATAAAAAATCGTTTTGTAAATTAGCTTTTTTTAAAATTGAACCATGAATTTAATTATAGATATAGGTAATACGTACACTAAACTAGCTGTTTTTGAGTTGGATAAGATGCAAGAGAAAGTTGTTGTAGAAACTGTAGATATTTTAAAAAAAATTAAAAAAATTAAAAAAAAATATCGTGAAATAGAAAAAGCGATACTTTCATCTGTAGGAAAAATCAACGAAAATGATTTTAAATTTCTTAAAAAGGAGTTTAAATTAGAAGTTTTAAATCATAAAACAAAGGTGCCATTTAAAAATCTATATTCTACGCCAGAGACATTAGGAATAGATAGAATTGCATTGGTTTGTGCATCGGTAGAGAAATATCCAGATCGTAATGTCTTAATAATTGATGCGGGCACATGTATAACATTCGATTTTATTAACTCTAAAAACGAATATTTAGGAGGTGCCATTTCGCCAGGTATAAATATGAGATATAAAGCATTACATAATCAAACAGCTAATTTACCGTTACTAGATATAGAAGTACCAAAAAGCATTATTGGTACATCTACAAATACAGCAATACATTCTGGCGTAATTAATGGTGTTTTAAACGAAATTGAAGGAAATGTTAATGTTTATAGAGAAAAATACCCAGATTTAACAGTTATTTTAACAGGAGGAAATACTAAAATGTTGTCTAAACAATTAAAAAGTAGCATATTTGCCAACTCGAATTTCCTTTTAGAAGGATTAAATTTTATTTTACAATATAATTCATACTAATGATTAAAAAACTTCTATTAGTTTTTATTGCATGTTTTGCAATTCAAAGTTACGCCCAAGAAGGGACAGCATCTCCTTATTCCTTCTTTGGAATAGGTAGTTTAAAATTTAAAGGTACTGTTGAAAACAGAAGTATGGGGGGCTTAAGTATTTATAAAGATAGTATTCATATAAACTTAAGAAATCCAGCAACCTATGGTGGGAATAATATTGCATTTTATCAAAACGAAAGTAGACCTGTAAAATTTTCAGTAGGAGGAAGCCACACAACTACAAAACTTAAAAGTGATAATAGTAGTGATAGAGTACAATCTTCTACATTCGATTATTTAGCACTATCTGTACCTATTGGAAAATTAGGAATAGGTTTTGGGTTATTACCATACACATCTGTAGGATATAAATTAGAAAATAATAATGCAGACGGAAATTTAAATACTCGATTTAATGGAGAAGGAGGCTTAAATAAAGCCTATTTTTCTGTAGGATATCAAATAACTAAAGGGTTAAGTGTTGGTGTAGATGCTAATTATAACTTCGGAAAAATAGAGAATAGTACTATAGAATATAGCTATAATAATGAAGGAGAACTATTACAAACACAATCTAAAGAATCTAATAGGTCAGATTTAAGTGGATTAAATTTTAATATAGGGCTACATTATCAAACCATGATAAGCGATAAATTAGAATTACAATCTGCTCTTACGTATTCGCCTACCAGTGACATTACGTCTAACAACGAGCGTTTTTTTAATAGTTTAACTATAAATCCTAATACTGGAGCAGAATTTATTGTTAATACAATAGAAGCAGACCTAGAAGCATCAGGTTTAGACAGAACAACATTAACATTACCCTCTAAATTTACTATAGGAGCCGGAATAGGACAGCCTAGAAAATGGTTTGCAGGTATAGACTATACCTCTCAAAAAACAAGCGAATTTTCTAATCCACTATATGCAAATCAAGGAGCAGCTTACGAAGATGCTTCTACACTATCTATAGGAGGATTTTTTATTCCAAAATACAATTCGTTTACAAGTTATTGGGATAGAGTGGTTTATAGAGCAGGTATGCGCTTTGAAAAGACAGGTTTGAATATAAATAATGAGTCTATTAAAGAGTTTGGCATGTCTTTTGGAGTAGGTATACCAGTTGGAACAGTATTCTCTAATGCTAATCTAGGAGTAGAAATAGGACAAAGAGGTACAACAAACGCAAATTTAATAAAAGAAAACTTTGTTAACTTCCAATTAAGTCTATCTCTAAACGATAGATGGTTTAAAAGAAGAAAATATAACTAACGACAGCTAATAGCACAAATATTAAGATTATGAAGAATAAGATTACATTATTAATAACGGTATTGTTTTTAGGTCTTAACCTAAGTTTTGCCCAGAGTCAAGAGGAATGTTTAACTAAGCTTTCTATAATGAGAGAGTATGCTAAAGCAAAAGATTACGAAGCAGCATATAAGCCATTTATGGAATTAAGAGAAACATGTCCTAAATATAACAGAGCAATTTATTCCGATGGAGAGAAAATTTTAGAAAACAAAATTGAAAAATCTACAGGAGCAGAAAAAATAGCTTTTATAAACGATCTTATTAAAATGTGGGATCAAAGAGCAATGCACTTTGCAAGTAAAACACCAAAAGGAGAGTATGATGCTAAAAAGGCTCAATTAAAATACGATAACAGAAAAGAATTAGGTTTAAGCGACATGCAATTATATGATGCTTTCGATAAGCCTTTTAACGAAGATATTAAGTCTTTTAAAAACGCAAAAAGCTTATACATTTACTTTAAGTTAATGGTAAAGTTGTATGATGCTAAACAAAAAACAGCTCAACAATTATTTGATAAGTATGATGATATTGTAGATAAAATTGAAGTAGAAGTTAAAGATAATTCAGATAAGTTAAATAAACTTTTAGCAAAAGAAGAAGCTGGAACATCATTAACTAAAAAAGAAGCTAGGTATAAAAAATACTACACACAAATATTAGCAGCCTTCGATAAAATTTCTGGAAGTGTAGATAGAGAGTTAGGAGATAGAGCAAACTGTTCAAACTTAATACCATTATACCAAAAAGATTTTGAAGCTAACAAAACTAACGAGGTTTGGTTAAGAAGAGCAGCAGGAAAAATGTCTGATAAAGACTGTACAGGAGATCCACTATTCTTTAAATTAGTAAATGCATTACACAAATTAAACCCGTCTGCAAGTTCAGCATATTATTTAGGGATATTAAAGGACAAAGAAGGAGCTACAAATGAAGCGCTTAAATATTATGAGCAATCATTATCATTACAAGAAGACCCTTTTAAGAAAGCTAAATTATACAAAAGAATAGCTAGCAAGCTTAAAAAGAAAGGAAACTATGGTAAAGCAAGAACGTATTTCCAGAATGCGTTACAACTTAACCCATCAGATAAAAGCCCTCACTCTTTTATAGCAGCAATGTATGCTAGTAGTGCTAAAAACTGTGGAGACTCTGCATTTAACAAAAGAGCAGTATACTGGTTAGCAGAAAGCGAAGCTAGAAAAGCAGGAAACACTAAAGCAGTTGCAAGATATAAAGCATTAGCCCCTTCAAAATCTGAAATCTTTACAGCAGGTAATGCTGGAACAACAATTAAAATTGGGTGTTGGATAGGAAGAAGTGTAACAGTACCAAGTATTTAATGCATAAAGTAGTAAAACATATTATAAAAACAGGAGTCATGGCAATAGCCATGACTCTGTTTTTTTCATGTAAAAACAACTTTAAAGAAGTACAAAAAATTGGTATATCTGCAAATGAACCTCAAGGAGAAGCAGAAGGAATCAATGCAAAGCGTACAGATTCAGGAAGAGTTTCGGCCAATTTAATAAGTCCAAAAATGTTAGATTTTGGAAATAGATCCTTTGGTTATTCCGAATTTCCTAAGGGGATTACATTGCATGTCTACGATAATAATAACCAAAAGAGTACTATTGTATCAGACTATGCTATTTTATATACACAAACAGACTTGATTGACTTACAAGGTAATGTGGTTATTTCTACCCCCGCAAAAGATACTTTATATGCAGAACAATTGTATTTCGATCAAAAAAAGAAATGGATGTTCACGAACCTTCCCGTTACTTATAAATCTGAAGGAATTATTACACATGGTGCTGGCTTTGATTCAGATAAAGACTTTACACTTACAGAAGTATTAGAAATAAGTGGGCAATTTGCCGTTTCAGAATAAAATATTTTTTACTTTTTTTAAAAAGAAGTATCGCGTAAACGCTTCAAAAATTTGCATATCTTTACCGTATTAAAATTTTTATAAAGTGAAATACTTAAAATTTACACAGTACATCTACCTAATTGCATCGTTTTATTTTCTTTATGAAGTTATAACGAATTGGAATGCAGATAGAAGTCATGCATACTTATCCTTATTTCTATGCGCATTAGCCGTATTTATGTTTTTTTTTTAGAAGAAAATTTCATAAAAAATTTAATGATAGAAACTAATTTAATCTACTAGTAAATGTCAATAACACTTATTGTAATCATAATTATAGTATCGTTATTGCTTTCTGCTTTTTTTTCGGGAATGGAAATTGCTTATGTGTCTTCTAATAAAATTCACATAGAAATTGAAAAAAAGCAAGATGGATTTTTAGCTAAAATATTATCTAAACTAACCGCTAAACCTTCAAAATTTATAGCCACAATGCTTATTGGAAACAATATAGCATTAGTAGTTTATGGTTTTTTCATGGGAGATCTTCTTATGAATTGGTTTGCTGTACAGTTATCCATTACAAGTTCGCCATTAGTAAAACTTGCACTAGGTGATTTTAATCTATTAACACAGACCATTATTTCTACTTTAGTAATATTATTCACCGCAGAATTTTTACCTAAAGTATTCTTTCAAATCTATTCTAACACTTTAATTAAAGCATTAGCCTTTCCGGCCTATCTGTTTTATCTTTTATTTACATTTATCTCAGATTTTGTTATTTGGATTTCAGATTTTGTATTAAAACGCTTTTTTAAAACCGAAGGCGATCAAGTTCAATTAGCCTTTACAAAAGTAGAATTAGGTAATTATATAAGCGAGCAAATGGAATCTGTAGAAGCACATGATGATGTAGATAGTGAAATTCAGATTTTTCAAAATGCATTAGAATTTGCCGAGGTAAAAGCACGGGAAGTTATGGTGCCAAGAACAGAAATTGTTGCTTTAGAAATTAAAGACTCAATAGAAGAGTTGAAAACAGTATTTATAGAAACAGGGTATTCTAAAATTATAATATATAAAGACACTATAGACGATATTATAGGTTATGTACATGCTTTTGAGCTTTTTAAAAAGCCAAAATCTATAAAAGCCATGGTTTTAGCTGTTGAATATGTTCCAGAAACCATGCTAATTAATGAAATACTTAATGTTCTTATTAAAAAACGAAAAAGTATAGCAGTGGTATTAGACGAATACGGTGGAACATCTGGTATTATGACCGTGGAGGATATTGTAGAAGAATTATTTGGTGAAATAGAAGATGAGCATGATACTGTAATACTAACAGAAGAAAAAATAGATGCATCAAATTATTTATTTTCAGCTCGTTTAGACGTTGACTATATCAATGAAACATATAAACTTAATTTGCCAGAAGGAGAAAACTACGAGACTCTTGGAGGATTAATTGTAGACCATACAGAAGAAATTCCGCAACAAAAAGATTTAGTAGACACAGAAAAATTTCAATTTGAAATATTAGAGGTTTCCGATACTAAAATAGATCTAGTAAAATTAAAAGTTAAAGAAGAAGATTAATCTTTAAGTAATGCCATTTTTTACCTTCATTTAAAGAAAAATAGCCCACATTTTTAAATTATTAGAATTAATGATAAAATCTACTTTTATTATTAAATAGAAAATGGTATTTTCGCCCACTATATTTCATAAAATCTATTTCAACAGATGGCAATTTTAAATAAGATAAGACAGAAAACATTCGTACTAATATTAGTAATAGCATTAGCATTATTTGCTTTTATATTATCAGGCGTTTTTAGTTCAGATGTGAGCTTAACAGGAAAATCTCCTAATGTAGTCGCTACAGTTAACGGTAAGGATATTTCAAGAGAAGCATTTATGGCTAAAGTAGAAGCTAGAAAAAATCCAAATGCAACTAATACACAGATAATGAATCAAGTGTATAACTATGAGGTTAATAGAATGGTAATGGAGACTGAGTATGACGCTTTAGGCTTAAGCATTAGTAGAGAGCAAATGATAGAGTTATTAAAGCCTAACTTACAGAATAGTCCAGAATTTCAAAATGAAGCAGGAGTATTCGATGTAGCAAAGCTAAATACATACATTGCCAATTTAAAAGCATCACCTAATAAAGCGGCTTACCAACAATGGGTAGATTACGAAGCATCTGTATCTGCAAACGGATTACAAGATACTTACATGAATTTAGTTAAAGCTGGAACAACTGCAACTTTAGCAGAAGGTGCTTTAGAGCATAAATTAGAAGGCGATAAAGTAGATATTAAATATGTGCAAATTCCTTTTGCGTCTATTCCAGACAGCACAGTAGAAGTATCTAAATCTGAAATAACAGCTTACATAAACAAGAATAAAAAGAAATACGAAGTTGAAGATTCAAGAAATATACAATATGTAAAGTTTGAAGAAGTTGCATCTGTAGATGATGAAAAGGTAATAAAAACAGAATTAAACAAATTACTTAAAGATAGAAAAGAAGGAGCAGATTCTAAAGTAGTAAAAGGTTTTGAAAATATTTCTGAAGATGAAATTGCAGAATATGTAAACATACATTCAGAAGGAGCAGTCAAGTATCAAGATAGATACAGTTTTCCAAACACAATACCTGCAGCAATAAAAGATACAATTACAAAACTAAAAATAGGAGGCGTATATGGACCATACAAAGAGGGTACAAGTTTTAAACTATCTAAATTAGTAGACGTTAAAAAACAATACGATTCATTAAAGGTTAGACATATTTTAATTCCATTTAAAGATTCTTTAAACGTTTCTTCAACAGCGACAAAAACAGAAGCAGAAGCTAAAAAAACTGCAGATAGTGTTTTATCTATTATAAAGAGCGATAAAACGAAATTTGCAGAATTAGTAAAAACCTTATCTTCAGATCAAGGAAGTCTTGCAACAGATGGTGTATACGATTGGCATGCAGAAGGCACCATGGTGAAAGAATTTAATGAATTTGAAATTAGCAAGAACGTTGGAGATATGGGAGTTGTGAAAACACAATATGGTTTTCACGTTATGGAGTTAATGGGTAGAAAAAGCCAAAAAGAAGCCTATAAAATAGCAACAATAGAAAAGAAAATAATAGCTTCTTTAGATACAGAAGATAAATTATTTAGAGAAGCCTCTAATTTTGAATTAGCAACAGCTAAAAAATCATTTCAAGACGTTGCCAAAGAAACAAACAAAACAGTTAAACCTGTAAACACAATAAAGGCATTAGACGAAAACATCCCAGGCGTAGGAAACCAAAGAGAAATAGTACGTTGGGCTTTTGAAGAAGGTAGAGAAGTAGGAGACGTTAAACGTTTTAATGTAGCAGGAGGCGATTATGTTATTGTACAAGTAACCGCTAAAAATGAAGCAGGTTTAATGAATGTAACAGATGCATCAATTACAGCATTACCAGAAATAAGAAAAGAAAAGAAAGCAAAATTAATTAAAGATAGAATCACTGCTACTACATTACAAGAGGTCGCTACTGCAGAAAAACAAACAATAAAATCTGCATCTGCAATTAATATGAAAAACCCAACTATTGCTGGAGCAGGAAGAGAACCTTTAGTTGTAGGTACAGCTTTTGGACTTAAAGAAGGTGCGACATCTAAACTAATAACTGGAGAAAATGGAGTATATATGGTTCAAGTAACTAAAAAAACACCAGCCGTTGAGTTAGATAATTATCAGTCTTTTGCAAATAGATTAGAAACAGAAAAAGCAAATGCAGTAACTGCTAGATTATTAAAAGCATTAAAAGATGCAGCAGAAATTGAAGATAACAGAGCAAAAACTGTTCAGTAAAAAAATAAAATAAACAAAAATAGTTTTAAGCCTTTTGCATTTATGTAAAAGGCTTTTTTTATAAAACCATTTTAGAGTAAGAAATAATAGTATTGTAACCTTTAGACTTAAAATAAGTGCTTACATAGTCTAAAGAGCCAGTAGCTAATATAAAATCTCCTCCCCAACCACCAAGGCTTTTAATCGCATTATTGAAATCATTAAATAAGCGAGATTTAATAGGTGTTTGGTTTGTTATTTCTCCAATTAAGGACTCATGAGAAGTTATTAAAAACTCAAAATCCTCTATAGTTTCGCAAACATTTAATTTATTAGTAATAACGTTTACTTTACTAATCGTTTCAGAAATATACTTTTTGTTGTTTTGGTATGTTTTAATAGCATCTCGGCTATTTTGTTTCTGGTTTAAGTGAACAAAATGAAGCTTATCTTTAAAGTTAGGATTAAAACAGACCTGTTCTATATTTGGTGCTTGGTTAGCCTCTAAATAATATAAAATAGGCCTATCGTTAAAAGCGCAAGCAATATCGTAACCACTACCACCAAAAGTAGCATCAGATAATTTAAAAGGATCTACAGTTGCCCACTGCGCAATATTATTTAATAAAGTAGAAGAAGAACCTAGGCCCCAATCCCTTGGAAAATCTAATTTTGAAAAAACAGAATATCCTGTTTTTTCTGTTAAAAAATTTGGATTGAGTGTTTTTGCTGCTCTTAAAATTTGAAACAATCGTTTAGAAATAGCATCATTAGGAATATAACTGTCATTGATGAGTTCCGTTAAAAGAAAAGACGTCTCAAACCACACCACATTATTATTATCTATACTTTTCCATGTAATTTGCGGACTAGCTGTATTTTCTACAGATAGTGCTTGCCCATATTTAGTTGGTACAGCAAGAGCTTTAGCGCCGTCTAAAACAACATACTCCCCTGTAAGTAATAATTTCCCATTGCTATAGAAGTTCTGCATTTATAGACGCTATTTTCTTAAGTTAGTTAAAGCTTTAACAACAGCACTATGCGTTACAGTGTGCGTTTTAAAATAATTAACAATAGACTCTTTTTCTTCTTTATTGGCATCAAATTGATTTAATATATTCATTAAATGCATTTTCATGTGTCCTTCCTGTATACCAGTAGTTGTTAAAGATTTTATGGCAGCAAAATTTTGGGCTAACCCAGCTACAGCAATAATTTGCATTAGCTCAGTAGCTTTAGGCTTATCTAAAATTTCTAGAGCTACTTTAACCAAAGGATGTAAGCTCGTTAAACCTCCAACAGTACCAAGCGCTAAAGGAATTTCTATCCAAAAACTAAAAACACCATTTTCTATTTTGGCATGTGTTAAACTACTATATTGCCCATTTCTAGCAGCATAAGCATGAACACCAGCTTCAACAGCTCTAAAATCATTGCCAGTAGCTAAAACTACTGCATCAATGCCATTCATAATCCCTTTATTGTGTGTTACAGCTCTGTAAGGCTCAACTTCGGCAATAGCGACAGCTTGTACAAATTTTTCGGCAAATAGTTTTGGATTGATATCGCCTTCAGCTAAAGCTTCAACATTACAAGACACCTCTGCTTTAACTAAACAATCTGGGACATAATTAGAAAGAATACTCATAACAATTTCTACAGGCGAATTAAGGTGGTTTTTAGCTTCAGCCTTAAATGTCTTTGCAAATTGCTCTAAACAAGAGTTTATAAAATTAGCACCCATAGCATCCAAGGTCTCAAAAGTAGCATGCAATTGGTAATAACCTTTTATATCTTGAGTTTTATCTTTTAATTCAATATCTAAGATACCACCACCACGTTTTTCCATGTTTTTGGTAATAGGCTTAGTATCTGTAATAAGTTTAGGTTTTATAGTATTAAAAAACTGTTCTAATAACTTAAAATCTCCATGAAACATAAAATGAACTTGTCCAATTTTAGTTGTAGAAAGCACAGTAGCTTTAAAACCACCACGACTCATCCAAAATTTTGCAGCTTTACTAGCAGCAGCAACAACAGAACTTTCTTCAATAGCCATGGGGATGGCATATGTTTTTCCATTTATTAAAAAGTTTGGAGCAACACCAAAAGGCAAATAATAGTTAGAAATTGTGTTTTCTATAAACTCATCATGCAACTGTTGTAACTTACTATTAGTATTAAAATATTGAGTAATAGTCTCTTTTGCAGTATTAGAGTTAGATAGATAAGTACTTACAATCCAATCTATTTTTTCAGATTTTGATAGTTTAGAAAAACCAGAAATCGATTTATTCATCAGGAAAAATTTAATGCAGCAAATATACCACTCTAAAAGCAAAGTCTATTGT
The DNA here is from genome assembly GCF_053601635.1 of Pontimicrobium sp. MEBiC01747. Taxonomy (NCBI): domain Bacteria; kingdom Pseudomonadati; phylum Bacteroidota; class Flavobacteriia; order Flavobacteriales; family Flavobacteriaceae; genus Pontimicrobium; species Pontimicrobium sp. MEBiC01747. The sequence goes on along the minus strand of NZ_JBSHNS010000401.1, from coordinate 7,907 downwards.
TTTGTATTAAAGTTGAAGGAATTATAAAAAGAAACTATAAAATAATCTTATATAACATGGTTAAGCCTAAGTAAGTAAATACCGTATATTATACGCTATTAGGAAGAAATAACTGTTAATAGTTAGGGTTTTTTGCATATTTTTTAGTAAACTTGACATTATTTTGTTTAAAAATCATTCTTAATGAAAATTTGTAAATTTTTACTGTTAACTTTCCTTTTTGCAACTACTTTAACATCAGCTCAAACCCAAAATATAACTCTAGATGAAATATGGGGTGGGGAATTTAGAACAGAACGAATGGATGCTCTGCATTCTATGAATAACGGACAACAATATTCGGTTTTAAATTTTGATAGGAAAAATGGAAAAACCACAATAGACATATACGATTATAAAACCTTGAAAAAGGTTAAAACATTAGTAACATCTTCAGATATTGAAGAACTACAGTATTTCTCTGATTATAAATTTAGTGATGATGAAAGCCAAGTGCTTTTAGCAACTAATGAAGTCTCTATTTTTAGGCGTTCATCTTTAGGTAACTACTATGTATTAGATACGAAAACTAAAAAAGTAACAGCAGTTTCAGATCAAAAAATTCAAGAGCCAACCTTTTCTCCTAACGGAAAAAAGGTTGCCTTTGGTTTAAATAATAATCTTTACATAAAGGATTTAATAACAGGTAAGACCACACAGATTACTTTTGATGGAGTAAAAAATAAAATTATTAACGGAATTACAGATTGGGTATATGAAGAAGAATTTGCTTTTGTAAGAGCTTTTGAGTGGAATGCAAATAGTGATAAAATTGCATTTATTCGTTTTGATGAAACTAATGTGCCAGAATTTTCAATGGATGTATACGGGCAAAATCTTTACCAAACACAAACGGTATTTAAATACCCTAAAGCAGGAGAAGCTAATGCTATTGTGTCTTTACATATTTATGATTTAAAGGCAGATAAAACACAAGAAGTAAAAGTAGATAAAATATATACAGATTTTTATATACCAAGAATTAAATGGACAAATGACGCTAATATTTTAAGTGCTCATTACATGAACCGTCACCAAAATGAACTAGACCTTTGGATGATAGATGCTAAAAAGAACAAAGCATTTATAGCAATAGAAGAAAAAGATAAAGCATATATAGACGTAACAGATAATTTAACCTTTTTAAAAGATGATAGTTTTATTTGGACTAGCGAAAAAGATGGATACAATCATATCTATCATTACGGGAAAAAAGGAAAGCTAATAAACCAGATAACAAAAGGAAATTGGGAAGTAACAAACTATTATGGTTACGATGCCAAAAATGAAAAAATATATTACCAATCTGTAGAAAATGGGTCTATAAATAGAGATGTATATTCTATTGACCTTGATGGAACTAATAAAAAACGTTTAACCAAAACAGATGGGACAAATAATGCAGCATTTAGTGCAGACTTTACTTATTTTATAAATACATTCTCTAGCGCAACGACACCACCAGAATATACTTTAAATAACTCTAAAACAGGAAATGTTGTTAAAAGCATAAAAGACAACGACAAATTAGCAGAAAAATTAACCAATTATACAACTTCTAAGAAAGAGTTTAGTACAATAAGCGTTAATGGAAACGATTTAAATATGTGGATGATAAAGCCTGCAAATTTCGATCCAGCAAAACAATATCCATTATTTATGTATCAATACTCAGGACCAGGATCTCAACAAGTTGCTAACAAATGGAATAGTGCTAATGACTATTGGTATCAAATGCTAGCCCAAAAAGGCTATATAGTAGCTTGCGTAGATGGTAGAGGAACAGGTTTAAAAGGTGCTGACTTTAAAAAAGTAACACAAAAAGAATTAGGTAAATACGAAGTAGAAGACCAGATTGAAGCAGCTAAATTATTAGGAGCTCGACCGTATATAGATGCAGAACGCATTGGTATTTGGGGATGGAGTTACGGAGGATTTATGAGTAGTAATGCTTTGTTTAAAGGCAACGATGTATTTAAAATGGCAATAGCTGTTGCACCAGTAACAAGTTGGAGGTTTTACGACTCTATTTATACAGAACGTTACATGACAACACCTCAGGAAAACCCTAGTGGTTATGATGATAATTCTCCAATAAATCATGTAGATAAATTAAAAGGAGATTTTCTATTAATTCATGGAACAGGAGACGATAATGTACATGTGCAAAATACGATGAGAATGGTAGAAGCATTAATTCAAGCCGATAAGCAATTTGAATGGATGATTTACCCAGACAAAAACCATGGTATTTATGGAGGAAACACAAGATTGCATTTGTACAAAAAAATGACAAACTTTATCGATAGAACTTTAGGAGATAAAATAAAAGCCACTAAAGCAACTAAAGAAGAAGTAAAGATTAAAGGATAATATTATACTAACTAATAAATAATTTATTTATATGGAATTTAAATTTGGAGGTTCAGAAACCAATCAAAAAACGGTGCTAGGCCATCCGTCTGGTTTATTTGTGCTGTTCTTTACAGAAATGTGGGAACGCTTTTCATACTACGGTATGCGAGCATTATTAGTGCTATTTTTAGTTGCTACATTAATAGATGGAGGCTGGGCTTGGGAAAGAGCAGATGCACTTAAATTATATGGTTTATATACAGGGCTGGTATATATAACTCCAATACTTGGAGGGCTTATAGCAGATAAAATAATGGGGTATAGAAAAGCAATAGTTCTTGGTGCATTATTAATGACATTGGGGCATGCTTCTATGGCATTAGAAGGAACAACGTCTATGTTTTTCTATTTAGGATTATTCCTTCTAATTATTGGGAATGGACTGTTTAAACCAAATATTTCTTCAATGGTTGGTCAGCTATACAAAAACCAAGGAAAAGAAAAAGATGCAGGTTATACTATTTTTTACATGGGTATAAATGCAGGAGCATTTTTAGGAATTTTATTATGTGGATACATTGGTGAAAAAATTGGATGGCATTATGGATTTGGTTTAGCTGGAATTTTTATGTTCTTCGGAATGTTACAATTCTATTTCGCGCAAAAAATATTTGCAAACATAGGACTATCTCCTAAGCAGTCAGATGACCTAGATGATGTAATTGAAGATTCAATTGAAAAAATTGAGGACGATATTGAAGAAGTTATCGATGATGCGAAAAAATCTAAGGTAACAAAAGATAGACTAATTGTTATTGGAGTTCTAGCATTCTTTACAGTATTCTTTTGGTGGGCTTTTGAACAAGCAGGTGGATCTATGACGATATTTGCATCAGATTATACAGATAGAGTGTTAACAGGAAACGGAGCCTATACCTTTAAAATAGTTAATACATTATTAACGGTAGTCCCTATGTTAATTATTACATGGGTATTAGGGATGTTATTTAAACAAACATTTTCTAAGTTCTCCTTATCAAACATATTATTAGGAACAAGTTTTGTTATAATATGGGCTATAGTTATATGGATGTTAGTAAGAGAATTTCAATCAGATAAAGCAGAAGTAGCTGCCTCTTGGTTTGGAATATTAAACTCTTTCTTTATTATTGCGTTTGCGCCATTATTTTCTAAAATTTGGCAAAGTAAATACAATCCTACAGGTCCAGTTAAATTTGCTTTGGGATTAATATTACTGGGAGTAGGTTTTGGAATATTAGCATTTGGTTCTATGGGAATACCATTAGGAGCTAAAACGGCTTCTGTAAGTATGATTTTCCTAATCTTAGCATACCTTTTCCACACACTAGGAGAATTATGTGTGTCTCCAGTAGGGCTATCTTATGTAAGTAAATTAGCTCCAGTTAAATTAGTAGGTTTAATGTTTGGAGTATGGTTTGTTGCTAACTTTATAGCAAATACCTTAGCAGGTATTACAGGTAGTTATATAGATCCTATAGTAGAAGAGTATGGAATGTCTACATTCTTCTTAATATTTACATTAATTCCTATAGGAGCTGGTATTGTTATGATTATCTTAAACAAAACATTATTAAGAATGATGCACGGCATTAGATAAAAAATAAATATTATATACTAAAACGCCTCGTTGAGGCGTTTTTTTATTTTTTGTAACTTTGGAATGCTATTTGCGACTACACATAAAGAATTAAAAAGATTTAAAATGAAGAAGACCATTGTTTTAGCACTATTTGCACTATTTACTACAGTATCAATATCTGCGCAAGAAATTAATTGGGTAACACTAGAGGAAGCAGTAGCGCTTCAAAAGAAAGAACCAAGGAAAATTATGATGGATGTATATACATCATGGTGTGGCCCATGTAAAGCTCTAGACCGTAATACATTTAAAAATAAAGATGTTGCAGACTATGTAAATAAAAACTATTATGCCGTAAAGTTTAATGCAGAAGGTAATGACGTTATAAAATTTAGAGGAGAAACATTTACAAACCCTAATTATAACCCAGCAAAAGCAAGTAGAAGAAATTCAGTGCATCAATTATCAAGATTCTTCAGTATACGCTCGTATCCAACAATTGTATTTTTAGATGAAGAAGCAGAGTTTTTAGCTCCAATAGTAGGTTATAAAAAGCCTCAGCAACTAGAGTTATACTTAAAAATGTTTAAAAAAGACGAGCATAAAGGCATGGATACACAAAAGGCATTTAATGACTATTATAAAAAATTTAAAGCCGAATTTAAAGAGTAAATAAACGTCTAAATTATATAGATATTTAATTTAGAGTTATAATAAAAGCTCCTTTTTCATTAGTGTTATGGAAAGGGAGTTTTGCTTTTTTACAAACCTGTTTCCATTGCTTTATATACGATTTGTAATTACTACCATCTGCAATAATATACTTTGGTTGCAAAGTATTAATTAATCGTTCTAAGTTAACTTTTGGAGATTGCCTTAGCAGAACATAGGTTGGCTTAATAGTCTTTAAATTATAAGCCCCAATACTATCTATAACTAACAAATAATTGGCATTTACATTATATATAGTCTGCAAGCTATTAGACTTTAATGTATTGATATTGTTAAACACTTTATAGTTAGAAATAATATCATTATTTAACGAATCTAAATCTGAATAAAGTTCAAGCTTTGTATTGCTTTTGTAGCCAATAACAGTATGCTTGCTTTTGTGGAAAATAGTGAATTGAGAATTGTTTGAATTGTACTTACTAACAATGAGAGTACCTTGAAAACAAATTATAACAATTAATACTATATAAATACGGTTGTAACTTGGTTTAGTAACCCATTTTACTATTGTAAATAGTAAAAAGTATGCAAAAAACACCTGAGCAGCATTAAATGAAATTTCGGTAAAAATAAACTGCTCTTGTAGTGCTATCCATTTTACTAAACTATTCATTGCAGAAATAACAAAACCATAAAACGTTACCAAAAAGTTTGGTAAGCCATTTAAAAGCGCCAGAACTATAATTAATATACCTAAAGCTAGTATGAAACCAAGAAATGGGATGATAATTAAATTAGAAATGAAAAATAAACCAGGAAACTGGTGAAAGTAAAATAGACTAATAGGAACAACCCCAAATTGAGCAGCCAAAGTTACTGTAAAAATATCCCATAACCATTTTAATATTTTATACTTAGGATGCCATAATTTAACTATTAATGGTTGTATCGCTACAATAGCTATTACAGCTAAATAACTTAATTGAAAACCGACATCGAAAATAAAAAGTGGTTTAAAAAGCAGTAAAATAAGTATTGAGAGTGCTAATGTATTATAGATATTAGTAGAGCGTTTTAAATGCAAAGCAATTGTAACAATACTAAACATAGTAACCGCCCTAATTATTGAAGCCGATAAACCAGCAATAATAGCAAAACCCCATAGAGAAGTAAGTATAAATATTACCTTTATCATTCTCCCATGTTTTAAATAAATTAATGGATGAAATAAACCATTTAATAAAAGTAATAGAATTCCAACATGCAGGCCAGAAACAGCTAGAATATGAATAGCACCAGCATTAGTATAATTATTTTGGATAGTTTTACTAACACCCTGTCTTTGTCCCAGTATTAGGGCATTAATAATAGCAAGTTCATCAGGATTAAAGTGATGAGTTTTTAGCCTATTATTAATAGTTCTCCGCAGTAAATCTGCATAACCGTATAGCGTATGTGGTTTAGAGTTGATATTAAGCAGTTGCTTTTTTGAACTGTAAATTTGGTGGTATATATATTGTTTTTCCAAGTAATGTTTATAATCAAATTGATTAGGATTTAATGGGCTATTAATGGTTTTAAAGGGCTGGTAGGTAGTATAAATATCATCTGCATGCAAAGAAGAGTTTATACTATCTTTAGTAACATATAATAAAGCTATTCCCGATACAGGTTGCTCTCCAATTTTTAAGACATCTATAGTATACTTTTTGTTGTAATTATTAGGTTTTAAAATACTGTTAACTCTAAAAGTAATCGATTGGTTAGATAAATCTACTTTAGAGTAATGCCGAGGATTTAGTTTTTTATTGTTTAAATTGGTTATAAGTATTCCAATAGATACAGTAGTAATAAAAGATAGTATACTAAAACTAACAGATGTATTATAAGTGTTTTTTAAAACAAGAAGTAAACAGCCTAAACCAATTAAAAAAACAATAGTTATATAGAGAGAAAGATTAGTAGGAATAGAAAAATAGTAGGCAGCTAATATGCCTACGACTAAACAAATAGTTAGTTGTATTATGGTGAAGTTAAGGGCTTTCAATTACCCTAAATTAATAAAAATCTTACTATATATAAAGTGTTTTTTTATTTTTTAAACCTAATAAATAGAGTTTGATTTATATAAGGTTATAAGTTTAAAAAACAATTTTATTTAAGCAAACGCCTGGCTTGCACAAATGCAAAATACCAATAACGTTCGGCTAAATTAGAAACGATAACACCTTTGCTTGTAGATGAATGAATAAATTCTACGTTTCCTACACGTGAAGACGTAACAATACCAACATGATTTACTTTACGATTATTTTTTTTGGTTGCAAAAAACAATAAATCTCCAGGCTTTACTTCTTTTAAATCAATCCAATTTCCGTAAGTAGCCATAGCGCTTGAAACCCTAGGTATTTTTATATTTTCTTTTTTAAAAGCGGTGTAAACTAATCCAGAACAATCCATACCAGCTTTAGTAGTACCACCATACTTATAACGCGTGCCTTTATAATACTTTGCATTATTAACAATAGCTTGGGCAAGAGCATTAGTAGTTTTTGGTTTTGCAGTTGTATTTCGCGTAGGTCTAGGTCTAGGCTTTTTTACGGTCCTTGTTGTTCTTGTTTTTTTAGTAACAACTCGTCTGTTTTTAGAAGACCCGCAAGACGTTAAAGTTAAAGCGAAAATTGAAAGTAGAATTAGGGCTTTTTTATGCATTAATGTTAGTCGTTATTAATGGTTTTGTAAATTAATTTAGCAGTAGTTTCACTAGCACCTTTTCCTCCAAGTGCTTTTTCTAAATCGTAATAATCAATAAAAAATTTAGTGCGTTCGTAGGAGTCTAATAATCGATTAAGTTCTTTTTTTAGTCGATTGGTATTAAAGTCATTCTGAATTAATTCTGTTACAGCTTCCCTATTTAAAATTAAATTAACTAAAGAAATGTAGTCTAAATTAACCAAGCGTTTTCCAATCTGGTAAGATAGCCAACTGCCCTTATAACAGACTACTTGAGGAACTTTAAAAAGAGCGGTTTCAAGAGTAGCTGTACCAGAAGTAACCAAAGCAGCAGTAGAAACACTTAATAAGTCGTATGTTTTATTAGAAATAAAATGAACATTATTCTTTTTAATAAATTGCTTGTAGAAACTATAATCCTGTCCTGGAGCACCAGCAATAACAAACTGATAGTTTTTGTAATTATCTACAATACTAAGCATTATAG
>NZ_JBSHNS010000400.1:0-1031 GCF_053601635.1 Pontimicrobium sp. MEBiC01747 | reverse complement strand
ATGGGGCTCACCTCTTACCATTCCGAACAGAGAAGTTAAGCCCATTAGCGCCGATGGTACTACAATCGTGGAAGAGTAGGTCGTCGCCTTTTTTAAAGCTCTTTAGTATATATTTACTAAAGAGCTTTTTTTTGTATAACGAATCCTCAACAAATATCTTTTTGTTGAGGATTTTTTTTGCTTTATACTTTTATCTTGTACCTTTTTTTCTTTAATTAAACTATATTGGATTGATTAAGAATTTTTAAAGCATTACTCATTTTTTTGAAACTAATAGAATTATCTAGAGAGGTACAGGGTTTACTTGAAGAGTTTAAAGCTCCATAAGCTTTATAAACATTCAACAATTGTTAATTCAACAGCTTTTTATATTATAGAAGAGTTAAAGACTCAATGGCCAACTCTGTTATTAAATGAAAAGGAAATATTAATTACTCATGGAAATTGGAGAGAAGATAATCTTGAAATAGAAGATTTTATTGTCTGTTTATCTGATAAAATCTGGAAAGGTAAACGAGATATTGAATTAGATAACTGTATTGTGAATAAAATTTCTGAAATGACTAAAATTAATTTTTGGGATGTTTCAACAAAGTTGGAGCTAATTCTAGAAAAGATTGTTATAGGATCGGATAAAAGAATAGCTTGGCAAGGATTTTAAAATAGTTTAAAACAGATTTCAATAATATTTAGATGCTAATTGTATAATTGAAGTAAGATTAATACAATGAATTTAGAACAAGTAAAAAGTAATTGAAGTTTTTTAAGGTTTATTTATTATTCCATAGTTACTTGTAACTGTATTGATATACTTAATAAGGACAAGTAAGATTATCTCAATTCCAAAAACGAACAAAAAAGTCAGGTGTTTAAGTGCTTGAAAAAGTGCGTATTAAAAATAAGTTTAAAATAAAGTTGAGATAAGAGTTGTTAAAGTAAAAATAGGTTGTATATTTGCACCCGCTTAGCGACTAAGGCGTAAGTTAAGGGAGCAAGCGGAGTTCATTAAAAGGCTAAAAAATAAATTTAAA
>NZ_JBSHNS010000399.1:0-308 GCF_053601635.1 Pontimicrobium sp. MEBiC01747 | reverse complement strand
AACTTTAAAAGCAGAGATAAAAAAAAGACAAGGCCCTTAAAAAATAGATAACCCCCACAAGAGTAAAAACCAACCAAAAACGCGTATATATAATAAGGACAAGAAGAAAAAAAACACTCCTTAAAAAAACTAAAAAAAAAGAGTGTATAACCCCTTAAAATTAAGGCTATTAAAAATAAGTTTAAAATAAAGTTGAGATAAGAGTTGTTAAAGTAAAAATAGGTTGTATATTTGCACCCGCTTAGCGACTAAGGCGTAAGTTAAGGGAGCAAGCGGAGTTCATTAAAAGGCTAAAAAATAAATTTAAA
>NZ_JBSHNS010000398.1:0-331 GCF_053601635.1 Pontimicrobium sp. MEBiC01747 | reverse complement strand
CCTAAGCATCGATTGCTATTATCAACAAGGAGAATTTTAAATTCTTCGTAAAGTTGAATTGTTAAATCATTCCAATTCTCACGAAACAATTGATGCGCATCTTTTGATGATGAGATTTTAGGTAGGTCTTTCGTCTTAACCTTATTTTTGTATGAAAGGGGAATTTGGCTAATATTGGTTTTGAGATTGCTTGTCATGGGAATAGAGTAGGAGACTCTCCATCAAAAAAATATGCACATAAAATAAATGTTTTAGGTATGTTTTTGGTGGATATAAAAAAAAGCTCCACATTTCTGTGAAGCTTTGGTTTTTACTTGTAACGAGAACGAGA
>NZ_JBSHNS010000397.1:0-2527 GCF_053601635.1 Pontimicrobium sp. MEBiC01747 | reverse complement strand
CCTAATTATTAATTAGGAGTTTTTTTATGCCCAATAATAAGTAAGAAAACATTTGGTATTACGACTACGATAACACTAATAAAAACACAAACACCTTTAAAAAATGAATACACTCTGGTTTTTTGAGGATACTAATCTTTTTAAAATTTTATGTCCTCACAAATTCAAGGCTTATAAAAAAGATCATGAATTTGACGGTTACAAAAAGAAAGATTACATCTATTTTGAAGAAGACTCATCTAATAAAATATTTTTAATAGAAAGAGGAAAAGTGAAGATTGGATATTATAGTGAAAATGGAGACGAAGTTGTAAAAGCTATTTTATCTAAAGGACAGCTCTTTGGTGAAAAAGCTATTCTTGGGGAAGCTAAACGTGATGAGTTTGCGCAGTCCTTAGACAATACAACTTCTATATGTCCAATAGGAGTAGATACAATGCACAACTTAATGAGAGATAATCAAACCTTTAGTTTTAAAGTTTATAAGTTTATAGGTTTTAAATTTAAAAAACTAGAAAGACGATTACAGCTTTTAATGTTTAAAGACACTAAAACAAGGTTAATAGAATTTTTAGATGAGTTATGTAGTGAGTATGGATACAACTGTGAAGAAACAGGAGATCATGTTGTACACCATCCTTACACACAAAGTGATATCGCTTCTTTAATAGGCACTTCTAGACCAACTTTAAATATTCTTTTAAACGAATTAAAAGAAGAAAATTACCTGGATTTTAATAGAAAAGAAATAAGAATATTAAAAAAAACGGCTTAGTGTTAGGTAGCTAACATTTTAATAAAAGCCATTACTATAATTTTGTTCGTATATAATCATGAACATAAAAACTATAAAAATGATAAGAAAAATGATTTTAGGAGCCTTGGCATTAGGTATTTTTGCTAGCTCTTGTAGTAATGACGACGATAACTCGTCACCAACACCACAACCAACAACATCTCCATTAACATTAAATTTAAATGGTCTTGATGCATTAGGAGATGATTTTGTTTACGAAGGATGGATTATTGTAGATGGAAGTCCTGTATCTACAGGTAGATTTACTTCTGTTGGATTTCCTCAAGCGTTTCAAGTTAATACTACAGACTTAAATGCTGCAACAAAATTTGTACTAACAATAGAACCAGCAGTAGACCCAGATCCATTACCAGCAGATACTAAAATATTAGCAGGAGACTTTTCTGGAAATGCGGCAAATGTTTGGGTCGCTCCAGTAACTACAGATGCCAATGACTTTACATCTTCATGGGGACGATTCTTTTTAAGAACACCTACAGATGAAGCAATGGGATCTGGAAATAATATGAATGACGAATATGGTATATGGTTTGGAACACCAGGAACTATGCCTCCAGGAGCTGGTTTAGGTTTACCAACATTAGCAGCAGGATGGAAATATGAAGGATGGGTAGTAGTAGATGGTGTAGGACCAGTATCCACAGGAACATTTACAGGGTTTACAGAAGTTGATGATTCTAACGATTTTAGTGGAACAGAAAATAATGCAGGACCACCAATTCCAGGAGAGGACTTTTTATTAAATGCTCCAGATGGATTTACGTTTCCTTTAGATGTTAGAGGGCGTACAGCAGTAATCTCTATAGAGCCATATCCAGACAATTCTCCAGCACCTTTTACAATGAAACCTTTAGCAGGAATGGCTGGTAATGATACAGCACCTACAACATACGATTTAACATTAGATACAAGTTCTTTACCAACAGGAACAGTTTCTAGATAATAGTTTTGTTTTTTATTAGATTTGAAGCGTCTTTTTATATTATATAAATTGGCGCTTCATTAGTTTATTAATATAGTTAAGTAATAGTATAGATATCATGAGAAATAAAAAAATAAACTTAAAAAATATATTATTTTTAGTTTTTATAGTATTACTTATAATACCACAAACAAGGAAAACAATACAAGTAGTAGTACATAAAGGTTTCGCACAATTTAGCCCTAGTATTAAAAGTATAGATGATATTGAAGCTTTAAGTAGTTACAATTGGAAGTTACAAGATACAAAAGGTAATATTCTTAATTTTGAAGACACAAAGCATAGCGTAATAATGGTAAATTTCTGGGCAACATGGTGTCCTCCGTGTATAGCAGAAATGCCTTCTATGGAAGCCTTATATAATGACTACAAAGAAAAAATAGAGTTTGTTTTTGTATCTAATGAAGATAAAGAAACTATTTACAAGTTTTTAGTAAATAAGGGCTATTCGTTTCCAGTGTACTCACCTATAAGTAAGGCTCCCGAGACATTTAATGTAAGGAGTATACCAAGAACATTTTTAATAGATAGAAACGGAAATATTATTATAGATAAATCTGGAGCAGCCAATTGGAATAGTGAAACGGTTAGAACAACAATAGATGAACTTATAAAACTATAACGTTTTAAAAAAAGCTTTAATAAAAGCAAAAGAAAATAACGAATACATTATTTTCAACTCTTCCCATATAGAAGATTCTTCGTCTAGAAAACGAAATATAGTATTG
>NZ_JBSHNS010000396.1:0-4385 GCF_053601635.1 Pontimicrobium sp. MEBiC01747 | reverse complement strand
GTTTGTGGTTGCTACTTTCAAGTCTTTATATCCTAACGAGGAAATAAATAAGGTATCTATATCACTATATAATTTTTTAGTGAATAGAAATTTACCATCATCATCTGCAAAAATACCATTACCGTTTCCAAATGAAATTGTAGCATAGGACACTGGTGTTTTTGTTTCAGAATCAAGAATACTTGTTTGTGCAGTACCAAATAGTGTAGATAGAACTATTAAACAAGTTATTATATTTTTTAACATAAGTCTTTTATTTATTTGAAGCATTTTATAGAGTATAACGTATAAGTTATATAAAATAGTCTCTTTAGTTGTTTTAATAATAAGAGTGATTAAATATATATATTATACTTGTAAAATTATAATTTAATAAAAAAGCAGTAATACTTAGTGTATTACTGCTTTTAAAACTTAGTGTTTATAGAGGTGTTAAGAAAATGATTAGTTGATTAGTCTAATTTTTTTGTTAATGTAAAGCCAGTAAATAACCCAACACCTGCCATTAAGAAAATGGTTCCAGGGAAAGCAACTTCTTCCTCTACACCTAAATTGTAATGTAAAATAGAAGCAATAAAAATACCAATACCAATACCCATTAATAATAAAGATAGGTTTAAAATAAGAACCTTCCATATAGGAGCTGCATGAGCTTTCCCTTTTATAAAAATGCTGGCATCTGCTCCTTTTTCAATAAGTGCCATGCGTTCTTTGTTTCTTGTAGAAAAATATAAATAAGCGATTCCAAAGATCGTCCCAAAGATTACTGTTAATACTACTACTTCCATAATTGTTTGTTTTTAATTGATTATTTTTAATGTGTTCTTAGCTTAAGACGATGGCTTTTTAATTATGGTTACAACTTTTTCAAAATATTTTTTTAACTCATATGTAACCGAAACTGTAAAAGTGTCGTCAAAAGCACAAATGACCATCAAAAACGATCAATATTATATAACTAAAGTATTAGAAGGCGATACCAGTGCTTTTAGCATTCTGGTAGAGCGTTATAAAGATTTAATATATACGTTAGCTTTAAGAATGATTAAAAATAGGGAAGAAGCAGAAGAGGTCTCTCAAGATACATTTATAAAAGTATATAAGTCGCTTTCCAAATTTAAAGGAGATTCTAAGTTTTCAACATGGATATATAAGGTTACTTACAATACTTGTTTAGATCGATTAAAAAAAATAAAAAGAACACAAAATACGGTTGCAATTAATGAGTTTACAGAGCATGAAGTAAAAACATTAGATAGCGCATTAGCTACTTTAGAAATAAAAGAACGTAAAGAGGCTATACAGAAGTGTATAAATATGTTACCGAGTAATGATAGTTTTTTATTAACCTTGTATTATTTTGAAGAACAGTCTTTAGATGAGATCGCCAAGATTGTTAACTTAAAACCTAATAATATTAAGATAAAATTATACAGGAGTCGAAAAAAACTTGCGTCTGTATTAAGAGCGCGTTTAGAACCAGAAATAATAGAGCATTATGAAAGAACAAGAAAATAAAGCGATTGATGCATTAGTGGATAAAATGATGAAAGCGGTCGATTTAAAATCACCATCTTTAGATTTTACATCACATATAATGTCTCAAGTTGAGGAATTATCTTCATCTCAAGTGACGCGCTATAAACCATTAATATCTAAATGGGTGTGGGGTATAATAGCTATAATAGTTATCTCCGTTTTAGGACTCTCTCTTAATGAGAATACTATTAATAATGAAACGATGTCTTGGTATAGTACTATAGACTTTAGTTTGTTATATAATAACTCGATATCTCAATTTTTTAATGGGATTACTATACCAAAAACATTATTGTATTCTGTTGTTTTATTTGGAGCAATGTTGGCTATTCAAATTCCATTACTTAAATATTATTTTAATAAACGTCTAAAAGTTTAGTAATAACTATTAATATATAGAAAAAGGAGGCTAATTACAGCCTCCTTTTTGGGTTAAAATACCAGTTATTTATTCCTTAATAACTTTATTTATATGTGTAGTTCCTTTGCTATCGGTTACTTTTATGATATAAATTCCTGCTTGAAATTTAGATAAATCTAACTCATGATTGGACACATTTTTTCTTTGAATAGTGTTGGTATACACCTGCGCACCATTAAAACTATAAACATTAATTGTAGCATTATCTAAAAGACTACTTTTTAATTTAATGTTTATAATACCTTTTGTAGGGTTAGGGTAGACCTTTAAACTATTTATGGTATCATCATTTAAAACAAGCTCTTCTTTAGTTTCGGTTTCTTCTTCACTTGCTCCTTGTTTTAACACAAAGTTTCCAGTACATCCTTCTATATGCGCTCTAAATTGAGAACCGTTTAAGGCATCAAAATCTGAGGTTAGTAATACTTCATTTCCAGCATGATAGACTGCATTAGCTCCAGATGCTATTGTGTTAGATGCTGTTATAGAGTTTACTGCTTCTTGATTATCTGTAGAAGCACTACTAACATTGGCTGTTATAGTTAAATCTGATGGGCAGCAAACACCAACACCTACAGCACACCATGCAGCTTTTACACTATTCCATTCCATAGAGCCAACACCATATAAATCTGCAGCGGCTTGTATAGAGAAGTTTTTAGCATCATTATAGTTACTGCTGGCACTTAGGTAAACACTTTCGGTTCTATATGCAATTTTTGCAGCTTTAGTAATACCTATTCCAGTTACACTATAAAAATCTGAATTATCATTAGTTCCAGAACCTCCTTGAGAAAGCAAATAAAACCAAAAATTATTTACACCGCTGTTAGTATGCACACCACCATGGTCTCCGCTTCCTGTGTACCAGTATGTTCCTAAATAAGTGTCTGGTTGATTATGGGCATTTGGATTAGATAATGAACGTATTACAAAATTAATATCCTCTCCTAATTCCCAAGTACTTTTTGTTGGGTCTGCAAAAAATTCTACACAAGCTCCCCATATATCAGAATAACTTTCGTTAAGAGCACCCGATTCGTAAGAATAAGTTAAGTTAGCAGTATGAGTACATACAGCATGGCCAATCTCATGAGCTGCAATGTCAATTGATGTTAATGGGTCTATAGAGGCATTACCGTCTCCGTATGTCATTACAGAACCATTCCAAAATGCATTAACATAGTTACTACTATAGTGTATATAACTTTTTATAATTGCTCCACTATTATCAAAACTATTTCTAGAATGTTCATTCAAGAAATAATCGTATGTCATTTCTGCACCCCAATGAGCATCTAATGCAGCATCATCTTTTTGAGAATTATGCCATTCTGAAGTTGTCCAATTATTATTGTTATCACTAAAATTAATAGCACTACCATACGAGGTTCCGTTGTTTAAATCATAGGTTTCTATTCCATTTCCTCTAGTTGCGTCTTTTAAAATATAACTTCCTGAAGCTAATGTTGTTTCTATTGATCTAGAACCACTGTAGCGTGTACTAGCTGTTCCTGTTACAAAAGGAGTTGGTTTTTTAGGAATGTTTGCTTTGTGTTTATTAGCATGTTTTATAATGCTATTTGTATGTATAATTTCTCCAGTAGTAGCACTTACATAAATATGAGCTCTGCTTAAAGGCACTAAACTATAAATATCAAATTTGTAAGCTAATTCATATTGATTTATTTCATTTTCTGAAAGAAAGTTTTTACAAATTACTAATTCTCCAACTTGACTATTATTTTCAGATAAGTACCATTGGTACATTTCGGAATCATCCCATATATATGTCTCGGCATTTACATAGCCAAGTGCCTTTTTAAATGCATCAGGCTCACTTATTTGTGGCTTTGTATCTAAGGACAGATTAGAAACAAATTCACCAGTAACTGATACCATTGCTTCATTTTTAAGATGCATTTTTAAGACAGAATGTTCTACTTTGATATTAGAATAGTATTGCTGATATTCTTTGTGTTTAAAACCATATGAATCATTGAAGGTTTTTGTATTTAAAAGACTATTATTATCAGATACATCAAATTTAGATTTTAGAACTTCCATTATATTACTGAAAGATTCTCCTTCTTCATTGAGTTCAATGAATATTTTTTTATGCTCAGCATTTTCCTGAGCATATATCGTGAGGGACAGTAAAAAGAGCATGCCCAGGGTTATATATCTTTTTTTAAGTTTCATAAGTTTAATTTTTTATTATTCTTTATCCTTTAATTCATAAACTAAACTCTTTAACTCATCAATTTGCTTTTGTTGGTCAATAATATATAATGTTAATTCTTCAATTTTTTCTTGCTGAATTCTAGACATATCACCTAATTCTATACCTTGTGATTCTACTGTATTTGCAGAAGGTACATTTGGTAAGTGTTTATTTTCTTTAATAAATGCTTCTACTTCTGCT
>NZ_JBSHNS010000395.1:0-1017 GCF_053601635.1 Pontimicrobium sp. MEBiC01747 | reverse complement strand
TTAGGAAGTTTATCTATGGCTTCAGTATGTATCCAAAACTGGTAAAGTAAACTAACAGACATTTGGAACATAATCATCGCAGGATGAAATCCTAAAAGCGGTAACCATAACCAAAAAATAAATGTGTAAAAACCACCAGACCATGTTTGGCGAAGCGCTGTACTTAAATTGTAATGCTGAGAAGAATGATGTATAATGTGAGAAGCCCAAAATAACCTACACTCATGAGAAATACGGTGAAACCAATAATATGCAAAATCATCTGCAAATAGTATAAGTATAAAACTCCACCATGTAACCGGAATTGTAAAAAATCTATAATTATCGTAAATATAAAAGAACGATACTATAACAAGCGCTTTACTTAAAAAACCTAAGAAAACATTACCGAGTCCCATACTAATAGACGCTAAAGAATCTTTAACCTCATAACCTTTAATGCCTTGTTTAATAGTCACATATAATTCTAGTAACATAGCAAGTATAAAAAAAGGAATAGCAAATAAGATTATATCGGGGAAATCTGTCATTATTAAATGTAATTATAGTCGCTAATTTACTAAATAAATTTAAGTATTTTTGATGTATAATATGACAGCAACTTACCATAAATACAACCTTAACTTTAAAATGCCTAGCGGGACTTCACGAGGCATTTTAAAAACAAAGGAAACTTGGTTTATTATATTAAACCAAAACGGAAAAACAGGAATAGGAGAATGTGGTATTCTTAGAGGGTTATCTATTGATGATAGAGCGGATTACGAACAGCAATTAGTACACACATGCCAAAATATAGATAAAGGATTAGATGCTCTTTTAGTAGAAAATATAGCGTTTCCTAGTATTCAAATTGGATTAGAAATGGCTTTTATGTCATTAAAATCTGAAAATCAATTCAATTTATTCCCTTCAAAATTTACAGCAGGTCAAGAAGCGATTCCTATAAATGGATTAATTTGGATGGGGACAGAAGCTTTTATGAAACAGCAAATACAAGAAAAAATTGAAGCAGGT
>NZ_JBSHNS010000394.1:0-595 GCF_053601635.1 Pontimicrobium sp. MEBiC01747 | reverse complement strand
ACCATTTACTTGTAAAGGGTAAATGTTTTTAGGTACTTGTACTCCATTATTATTATATCTTAAATAAGAGTTTGCTATAAACGTGGCTTCTAATCTAGGATCGTCTGGATATTGTTCTAAATGTTGATCGTAGGTTTCTTTATTTGGTCTAATACGCCCAAAAGTATTGTAATTTTGAAAATATCCTCTAGGTGTATATAAACGAATGACATCTGAGTTTCTAATGGCTCCATTTTGTCCATACTGCAACTCAAAAATAGATTCTGAATTGTTTTCGTTATTTATATCATATAATTCCTCAAATACTGGTACTAGACTATATTGTCCATATACTGGAAAAGCTTCTGTGTATGCTTTTTGCCACATATCCATATCATTCGTCTCACTAGCAATTGTCATGTATACTTTTGCCAAAAACATATTAGCGGCTAATTTAATCGGACGATCACTAAGGTACTCACCAGCGTTTGGTAATAATTGTTTTGCTCGTTCAAAATCTGCAATGATTTGCTCGTAAACTTCATCTTTTGTAGCTCTTGGCGCGCTTAATTCATTTATATTGGCTTTGCTGAGTTTTAAAGGCACTCCTCCAAAA
>NZ_JBSHNS010000393.1:0-11119 GCF_053601635.1 Pontimicrobium sp. MEBiC01747 | reverse complement strand
AGTAAATGGACTAATTCGAAACCAATACCTCTACTTGTTCCAGTTATTATTATATTTTTAGTTTTCATTAACAACAATGTCTTGATTTGGTGTATTACTCATTTTTTCAATAGCTGGGATCATTTTATTAATGAGGCTTGCCATATGATTATAGTCTAATTTATCTACTTCATCATCCACATGGTGGTAAAAGTCGTAATTAGAAAGATCGCATGAGGAAATTGTTTGACATGGTTTTTTAAATTCATTATAAAAAGGATAGTTATCTGAATGTGCAAATAGGTTATACTTTTTTGCTACTTCTGAAAAACCTATTAAGTTACTTCCTACATATTCGTTTATTTTTTCTGCCATGTTAGATTTGCTGTACCCTGTTACAAAAGCCTCATAGTCTCTATCTTTAAATGGAACACCAATCATTTCTATATTTACCATTGTATATAGGTTTAGGTTTTCAGACTTTAATCGTTTCGCTAAATGCTTTGAGCCTAGTAATCCCATTTCTTCTGCAGAAAATAATACAAACATAATACTACGTTTATTATTTTTCTTTGCAGCAAAATATCTTGCCATTGCCAGTACTGCACTTGTTCCTGCTGCATTATCATTGGCTCCATTTGCTATAGAATCGTTTTCTACTATTCTACTCTTTCCTATATGATCGTAATGTGCTCCTAATATTACTACTTCATCTTTTAATTTACTATCATTCCCTTCTAAATAAGCGACTACATTAAAAGCATCTAATCCATTGGCTTTAAATGAGTCTCTATAGGTTTCATAATATGGTTTTAAACCATACGATTTTAATTGTTTTTCTACATAAGAGGCAGAGGTCTCTATTCCTTCTGTTCCTGTGTTTCTCCCTTTTAATTCATCGGAAGCTAAAAATGCTACAGTTTTTTGTACTTCGTCAGCGGTAATTGTTACTGCTTTTGAGTTTTTATGTTCTGATGATGTTTTACATCCTAAAAAAGCCAGCGCAATACCTAATAGTAATAGTTTTTTCATAATATTTAATATTTGTTTCTTTAAAGAGAACCTTTTTATTTAATAAGTTTTAAAGATAAAAAAATCCCAACTCAAACGTATTGAATTGGGATTTTCATTTTTATTATTTGGTGTTTTATACTAACATTGTTACAGGATTTTCAATATATCCTTTTAACGTTTGTAAAAACTGTGCTCCTGTAGCTCCGTCCACCGTTCTGTGATCGCAAGCTAAGGTTAATTTCATAGTATTACCTGCTACTACTTGACCATTTTTAACCACCGGTTTAGCTACTATAGCTCCTACGGATAAAATTGCCGAGTTTGGTTGGTTTATAATAGATGTAAAGCTTTCTATTCCAAACATTCCTAAGTTAGAGATAGTAAATGTACTCCCTTCCATTTCCTGAGGTGTTAGTTTCTTTTTTCTTGCTCTACCTGCAAAATCTTTTACTGCGGCACCTATTTGTGGTAATGATTGCTCGTTTGCAAATTTTACAACTGGTACAACTAAACCATCTTCTACTGCTACTGCTACCCCAATATGTACATGGTTATTTAATTGCATTTTATCTGCAAACCATTGCGAATTTACTTGTGGGTGTTGGCGTAATGCTAAAGCACAAGCTTTAACAATCATGTCGTTATATGATATTTTAATATCTGGAATAGAGTTGTATTGTGCACGGAATGCCATAGCATTTTCCATATCGAACTCTACATTTAAGTAGTAATGTGGTGCTGTAAATTTAGACTCTGCTAAACGTTTAGCTATTACTTTACGCATTTGAGAATGCTTCACTTCGTCTGTATCTTCTTGTCCCGATGCTACAAATTTTGCTACTGGTGCAGATGATTGTGTCGCTGCTGCAGGTACAAAGTTTTCGATATCTCTTTTTACAATACGTCCGTTTTCTCCAGTTCCTTGTACTAGAGATAAGTTAATCCCTTTTTCTTCAGCCATTTTCTTGGCTAAAGGGGATACAAAAATTCTTCCGTTTGAGGTATTATTTTGAACAGCTTCAGGTTTTACTTCAGGTTTAGCTTCTGCTTTTGGAGTTTCGGTTTTAGCCTCTTGTTTTGGTGCTTCTGCTTTAACTTCTTTTGAAGCGCTATCGCCTTCTATTTTAAAGTTTTTTGCTACACTTGAAACATCTGCTCCTTTTGGACCAATGATAGCTAAAAGTGCATCAACTTTTGCTGAGTCTCCTTCTTCTAGTCCTATATGTAATAATGTTCCTGCATTGAAAGACTCAAACTCCATTGTAGCTTTGTCTGTTTCAATTTCTGCAAGAATATCGCCTTCTTCTACTTCTTCTCCTACTTTCTTTAACCATGTTGCAACGGTTCCTTCTTCCATGGTATCACTTAACCTTGGCATAGTTACCACTACTACGCCTTCTGGTAATTCGGCAGTTTCAGTTGTTTCTTCTTCCTTGGCTGTTGATGTTGTATCTTCTGTTTTTTCTGGAGTTTCTTCTGTTTCTGTTGTATCTCCTTTAAGTAAGCCCGAAATATCTTCGCCTTCTTCTCCAATAATAGCTAAAAGTGTATCTACAGCTGCGGTATCTCCTTCTTCTACTCCAATGTGTAATAAAGTCCCTTCGTTAAAAGACTCAAATTCCATTGTTGCTTTATCTGTTTCTATTTCAGCTAATATATCTCCTTCTTCAACTTTATCTCCTACTTTTTTTAACCATGTAGCAACGGTTCCTTCTTCCATTGTGTCGCTTAATCGCGGCATGTTAATTACTGTAGCCATAATTTATAATTTATGCTGAATAAATGGATAATCTTCTTGCTCATAAACGGCATCGTACATTACATTTTTATCTGGGTACGGTGATTCTTCAGCAAACTTTTCACATTCTGCTACTAAAGCTTTTACACGTTTATCTATAACTTTAATATCTTCTTCTGAAGCGTATTTTTCTTCTAAGATAATATCTTTAACTTGTTTTATTGGGTCTATTTTCTTGTACTCTTCTACTTCTTCTTTTGTTCTGTAATGTTGCGCATCACTCATAGAGTGCCCTCTATATCTATATGTTTTTACTTCTAAAAATGTTGGTCCATCTCCTCGACGTGCTCTAGAAATAGCTTCATCAAATGCTTCGGCAACTTTTATAGGATTCATACCATCTACTGGTCCAGAAGGCATTTCGTATCCTCTTCCTAGTTTCCAAATATCTGTATGGTTTGCTGTACGTTCTACAGATGTTCCCATAGCGTATCCGTTATTTTCACAAACAAATACTACTGGTAACTTCCATAGCATTGCTAAATTAAAAGTTTCGTGAAGTGATCCTTGTCTTGCAGCTCCATCACCAAAACAACAAATGGTTACTGCATCGCTATTGTGGTACTTGTCTCCAAAAGCAATTCCTGCTCCTAAAGGTATTTGTCCACCAACAATACCATGTCCTCCATAAAAACGATGTTCTTTAGAGAAAATGTGCATAGATCCACCAAGTCCCATAGAGGTTCCTGTTGCCTTACCATACAATTCTGCCATTACACGTTTAGGATCTACTCCCATACCTATTGGCTGTACGTGATTTCTATAAGCGGTAATCATTTTATCTTTAGTCAAATCCATAGCATGTAAAGCTCCTGCTAAAACTGCTTCTTGACCATTATATAAGTGAAGAAATCCTCTTACTTTTTGTTGAATATATACTGCTGCAAGCTTGTCTTCAAACTTTCTCCAGAACAACATATCTTCATACCACTTTAGGTATGTTTCTTTTGTGATTTTTTGCATTAGTAACGCTTTTTAAAAATAAACGAATAACAAAAGTAACACTTTAGTTAATAATGAAAAAACTGTTATTCGTAAAATTTCATTAAGATTAACCCTTCCTTTATTTCGAAATCGTTATAGTTTCGATTTATCGAAAACAAGGGGTAATAAATTTGCTAAGGAATTGGATTTTGCTACCGCTCCAGTTTCTCCCATAAAGTATATTTCTATATCTTGTTTTTGCTTTACTTCATATTCTGCAATAGCTTGTCTGCAAGCTCCGCAAGGCGGTATTGGTGCTATTGTTTTTTGATTTTGGGACGCTGCAGTAATTGCCATTTTTATAATTCTAGACTCTGGATATTTAGCTCCTGAATAGTATATTGCTGTGCGTTCTGCGCATAACCCAGAAGGGTATGAAGCATTTTCTTGATTACTTCCTGTAATAATTTCTCCGTTATCTAATATTAAGGCTGCTCCTACATTAAATTTGGAATAGGGTGCGTATGCTTTTTCTCTAGCTTCTACAGCTTTCTCCATTAATTGTTTTACATCTACTGATAGTTCGTCTATAGAGTCATAAACGTATAGTGTAGATTCTATTTTTACTTCTTTCATATACTGTTTTGAACGTAATATGTTCGGCAGACTAATTTAAACAAAAAAACTATTGCGATGGGCAATAGTTTTTGTTATTCTTAAATAATATAAAATTATTAGTATTCTGTATACGTTCCTGCTCCTAAGTTAAACGTTAAAGAGAAACGCAATGTGCTTTCTAAAGGGCTTTGCACTTTTGATGCTGAAAATAAATATGATAAATCTACATTGATTACGTTGTATTTAAATCCTGCACCTAATGCAAAAAATTTACGAGCTCCTTTACTTTCATTTTCATTAAAATATCCTGCTCTAAATGCAAATGACTCTTGGTATAAATATTCTGCTCCTAATGCGTAAGTGAACTCTTTTAACTCTTCGCTAAAACCTCCTGGCGCATCTCCAAATGATTGGAATACTCCTGAAATAAAACTTACATCTGGGTCTTGCCCTTCTATAATAACATTACTATTTACTACATTTCCTAAGTCGTCTGTATCTTCATCATAAACGCCATTTCCATTGTTATCTGTATATTCTCTTTCTGTACCATAAACTGGTGGTGTTGGTACTAAAAGTTTAGAAACTTCAGCAGTAACGCCTAATTTATTGTATTGATCGAAAATAAAATCGAAACCTAATCCTAATCTTAAATTTGTAGGCTGAAAATTATCTTGTCCTCCTTCATCATACTTAAATTTAGGTCCTAAATTTTGTATTGCAAATCCAGCTCTCCAGCGTCCATTAAAGCTATTATATGCTTCTTCTTCACTTTGGTAGTATCCATTAATATCTACTCCAAAAGTACTTGCTGGCTTTATATCATTACCTCCTGTATTTAATTTTAAATCGGATCTTAAGTAACGCATTGCTACAGACATACCAAATTGGTCACTTAATCGTAATGCATAAGATATATCTAGTGCAAATTCATTTGGCTTTTGTATTAATGGTGTATCATCTGCAGATTCTACAAATTCAATTTCTCCTAAACTAAAATAGGTTAAACTTGCACCGAAAGCACTTTGCTCATTTAATCTATTGTAATATGATAAATAGCCTATTCCTATATCATTGACTAATTTACTTAGGTACGGTGTGTAACTTAAAGAGATACCCGATTTAGCTGTAGCGAAAACATTTTTAGACGAATTCCATTTTTGTGAAAAAGCATCTGGAGAAGTTGCCACTCCCATATCTCCCATACCAGCAGCACGTGCATCTGGTGCAATAAGCAGAAATGGCATTCCTGTAGTAATAACTCTAGTATCTTGGTTAGGGATTATAGTTGTTGTTTGTGCGCTTAACTTAAGTACAAAAAACAACGTTATTGCTATTATGATTTTATTCTTCATAGATTATTTTTATTTTACAAATATAATTTTTTATTAGAGTATTACAAGTTTCTCTATTTTTTCTACTGTTTTATTTGTTGCACTAGAGTGCACTGTTAATTTATAAACATAGGTTCCTTTTCCTATTTTGTCTCCAAAATCATCACGTCCATCCCATACAATATCTCTAGATATCGAGTTACTAGATTTTACTCCACTTCCTTGGGTTTGTCCATTTAATGTTCTTACTAATTTACCAGATACAGTAAATATTTGTATTGAGACATCTAATACTTCTGAACTGTTGTGATTAAACCAAAATTCTGTATAGTTTACAAATGGATTAGGATAATTTAATACGTTTTCTACTATTAAATGATCATTTTCATTAAATACTACAAACTGTAACTCCGCAGTAGAAGAATTATTGTATACATCCCATGCTTTTAATTTTAAGGTATGTAATCCTGGTGTTAAATCTCTAAAAGGAAAACTTAAACTTCCTCTTGTATAATCGTCTACTTCTGTTGAGTAATAATTGTTTAATATAAATGGGTTAACCTCATCTCCATCTAAGATGGCTACAATATCATGCCCTATTCCACTAGCCGTATTTATTCCATTCTCATCTTGAAGTTTCACTAGCAAGTTTGGAGATTCGTTTGTTACTCCTCCAGATGCAAATGCTTCATCATTCATAAACATATTAATAACTGGCCCTGTATTATCTTCTGGTGCATTCTCATTTAAGCCTCCTATTTGCAATGTCGTTGTTGTTGCTCCGGCTTGATCGTCTAATGTCATTTCTCTTGAAGCATAAAAACTAACCTTCCCATAGCCTACTGGTATACCAATATCTCTAGGGACTATAAAATCGAATTCAAATTGTCCATTTACTACCGAGGCTTGACCTCTAAATATTACTGCTCCTAATGCTTCGTAATCTAGCTTTGCTACTTGTCCTCCAACTACTGTTCCATCATTTCCTAAAGTTTGGCGCTGTATTGGTTTATCGTATATAGTTGTTGTTACTATTCCTGTATAATCCGACAATATATTACCGCCTACATCGGTAACTTCTCCTGCTATTTTCGCATAACTTAAAGCTTCTAACACTTCTGTTGTTTGTGCTTCTGCTACTGGCACATCATTAATTGCTGTTAACCTTACATTTGGTTTAGGGAAGGCTAATTTAAGTGCTGGATCTCCAATATAAAAGACTAAGTTTTTCTGACTTATTCCAGATATAGAAGGGTCTATTTTAGTTAGTCGTAGAGCTTCTGCCATAGATGGGTATTCAAAATCACTGAAAGTATCATTATCACTATATGAAAATAAATATTCTTCTAATACAGAGTTAAAGGTTACACCTACGCTAACAAATATCTGCCTTGTGGTTGTTATTAAAGCTATTGCTCCGCCATCTTTATTCCAATAAATTAACTCCCCTGCGGTCTCTCTTAACGGATTATCGAACTTAGTGTATTCGCAGGTAACTGTTACAAAACAGTTTAATTGACATTCATTTCGTAAATTCTCAACATCTGTTTTCTGAAAAATTCTTTCGAATGCAAAACCATCTTCTCCTCCATGCCCAAAATAATTTACAACTAAGGCTCCGCTTTCAATAGCATTAGAAATTGCTGTTGCTACTTCTGGATAACGATCTCCTCCTGCTGAAGATTCTTGTTGAAATGAATCTGAATGAATTTTAATTGTATTTATAAAAGGCTTTTCTGCTGCAACTTCGTCTCCAATAAAATCTGTTGTTTCCTGCAATACAACTTCCCAAGGCTCGTCTACATCATCAGATATTACAATAAAGTTATTTCTCCAACTACCTAATGCTTCTTTAGAATAGTATGTTAATACTTTATCTACCATTTGTTTGGCTTTTAAAGGTGTGTCTGCGAGGATTCTCCCTACTGCAATGTCTGGCTTATCTGTTGTTTCTATATTCCCTTCATTGTCATCCATCATTGTAAAAAAATCGTCTGACACAAATGAATTTGTTAAATTGAAACTATCATAAGCATTCCAAGTTGGCATGTTGTATGTATTGGACGATATTCTTCCTTTATAATCGAAAGAACTGTCTCCAAATAAGCATAAGTATTTTACTCTATTTTCTGGTGTACTCGCATTGTCGTATACATATTTAACAAAATTACGTATTGCCGAAATATCTCGCATACTTGTACTAAACTCTTCATATATGGCTTCTATAGTAACAACTTTTACATTAAGGTTATTCTTTACTCTATTTACTTGTGCTAACCGTTCTGCTTGTGCTAAATGACTTGATGGGGTTATCATTAAATAGTCTATATCCTGAAACGTGCCTTGGTTATTATTAAAAATAGTTCCTTTTAAGTTTCTATTAGCAACTGTTGGGTTTGATGTTTCTAAGGGTTCGTAAAAATCGGAACTACTTACTGTAACAAATGTCTTTAATGTACCTAGTGGTGCTTTATAACTAATGGTTCCAGATCCATTAGTATTCTCTACAGTTGTAACATTATTTAAATCTGTTACATCCCATATTTCTGACACATTACTTGCGTTACTTACTGTATACAAGCCTATACCCGCAGCTGTGCTTGTTTCCCTATTAAAGAACTTAAATTGTGATCCGGAAAAGGATAAATTTCTAGTTGCTTCTAAAGCAATATAATCTAAGTAACCTTTAGCGCTGGGGTTTCCTTGCTTATCGTAATCTATTTTTACTGCTATATTGTCTGAATTCGCATTTACGTTTCCAACAAACATACCTTCTGATACGAAATTTGGATCATCGATACCTGGTATAATAAAAGTACCTACTTCGTTATTATTGAAACTAATAGTCATATTAGTATCATTAACAACGGTTGATGCGCCTATAACTTTTAGTGCTATTGGCTCAGTTTCTACTAAATCTGGAAAACTAAATTCGAATGTTTTACTTGTTTCTACATCAAACTCATCTCCAAACCAACGTCTACCCACAAAAGCTAAACTAAATTCATCTACTTCATGAAATTGATAATCTTGAAAAGTAGTAATTGTCATGTCTGTAGCACCTGTTGGTTGTACCATAGGTAAAATACGTTTCCCAGCTCCTGAACTAATAGTTATGTAATAATAAGCTATATCCATGTATGGGTTTATGTTTGTGTTTATAGAAACATCTTGAACATCTCCAAATGGCCCTTCTCCATAAAATAAAATATAATCATCATCATTAAAGACGCCATCGCCTTCACCGACTACTTTGATTGCATTTTCTACTGGATCGAAAGGATAGTTTTCACTATTCTTATATGGTAGCATTTTGCCTCCATTTCCATAAATTTTTATGTTTTGGGGGTTTATTCCATTAGTATTAATCCCCAAACTATTTAAGTACGATTTATTTAATCTATATACTCCAGATTTATTAATAGCAAATTTATACCATGTTCCTGAACTTAGTTTAGATTCTACTATTGCTTGTGCATTTTGACTTGTGAGCGTATTTTTATTAGAATTACTATAGTTAACCGTTAAGGACTTTACTTTTTTATACCCTCCATTTTCATCTTTTACTATAGCTGAGACGCTTAACATAAGAAATCTATCATTTCTTGCTATTGAGTTTTTAAGACTATATTTTATACTAGATGGTATTGTTTTAACATTTAGTCCTTTTAATTCTGTTTTACTAATTGGTGCATATACAACGTTAGAAACAGATACATTGTTTTCGTTAACAGCTGTATTTACTTTCCATTGCTCTACATACTCTATACCATTTTTTAGGCTATAGTTATAGTTTTTTTGGGGTTCAAATTTTGGAATTTCAATAGAATAGTCCTCAATGGAGATTCTAGCAGTTTCTTTCCAAATTAAATTAATTTTTTTTTGTTGAGAAAAGGCAAGCCCACAGGTAAAAATTACTAATACTAGTATTATCTTTTTCATTAACATAAATAACGTAATTATTTAAGTGTTATTATAGGTTTTTCTTTTTTTTTTAAAACGTCACAAAATTACGACATTAATTCTAAACTAGACGAAGAGATTAATAATACCTATAGTTTGCGTTACTATCTTTTATTTATTTCTACTTTTTTAAAGTTTTACAAGTTTCTCTATCTTTTCTACGGTTTTATTTGTTGCACTAGAGTGTACTGTTAATTTATAAACATAGGTTCCTTTTCCTATTTTATCTCCAAAATCATCACGTCCATCCCAAACAATGTCTCTAGATATTGAATTGGCAGATTTAATTCCACTTCCTTGACTTTGCCCGTTTAAAGTTCTCACTAGTTTTCCCGACACAGTGAATATTTGTACTGAAATGTCTAAAAGTTCTGAGCTATTATGATTAAACCAGAACTCCGTATAATTTACAAATGGATTTGGATAGTTTAATACATTATCTATAATTAAATGGTCTTTTTCGTTAAAAACAACAAATTGAAGTTCTGCTGTAGATGAATTGTTATAGACATCCCATGCTTTTAGTTTTAAAGTATGTAAACCTGGCTCTAGATTTCTAAAAGGGAAACTTATGTTTCCTTTTGTATAATCGTCTATTTCTGTTGTATAATAGTTATTTAGCACAAATGGATTTGCTTCATCTCCATCTAATATTGCTACAATATCATGGCCTATTCCGCTGGCAGTATTTATACCATTTTCGTCTTCAAGTTTCACTAATAAATTTGGAGATTCATTTGTAATACCACCGGAACTGAAAGCTTCATCATTTATATACAGGTTAATTAATGGTCCTGTATTATCTTCAGGTGCGTTCTCATTTAGCCCTCCTATTTGTAATGTATTTATGGTTGCCCCAGACTGGTCTTGCAAAGTATTTTCTTTAGAAGCGTAAAAACTTACTTTACCATAACCTACAGGTAATGCAATGTCTTTTGGTACAACAAAATCTAATTCAAATTGCCCATTTATTACTGATGATTTTCCTCTAAAAATAACAGGGCCTAAAGTTTCATAATCTAATTTTGCTATTTGCCCATTTATTACAACATTATCATTTCCTAGTGTTTGTCTTTGTATAGGTTTATCAAAAATAGTAGTAGTAACTTCTCCTTTATAATTAGTTAGTACGTTACCGGCTAGATCTGTTACCTCTCCTCCTATTTTTACATAACTTAATGCTTCTATAACTTCATTCTGTGCTTGCCCAACTGGTATGTCATTAATTGTTTTTAATTTAATATTAGGTTTTGGGAAAGCTAGTTTCATCGCAGGATCTCCTATAAAGAACACCATACGTCTTTGTAATTCGTTACCTAAACTATTTTTAGTTAGCCTTAAAGATTCTGCCATTGTTGGATATTCGTAATCACTGTAAGTATCATTATCGCTATATGAAAATAGATATTCTTCTAATCTTAAATTAAAACTTACTCCTACTAAAAGAGATATTTGACGCGTAGTTGTTATTAAAGCAACAGCTCCTCCT
>NZ_JBSHNS010000392.1:0-12921 GCF_053601635.1 Pontimicrobium sp. MEBiC01747 | reverse complement strand
GTATTATATTTTTTTAGTATAGGATTATTTTTAGGCATTTTATTTATTAAATCGGAAGTAGCATCTTGGTTTCGTATTTACGAAATGTTCCAGTTTAAAAGCTTTCACATGTATGGTATTATCGGCTCTGCAATTGTACTAGGCATTTTAGTGGTAAAATATTTTAAAGCATCACAAACAAAAGACATTAATGGAAAGGCTATTGTTATCGCTCCAAAAGAAAAAGGATTTGTACGTTATATTTCTGGAGGTATTCTTTTTGGACTAGGCTGGGCTCTAGCCGGAGCATGCCCTGGACCTATGTATGTATTATTAGGTTCTGGTTTTGTTAGTATTCTGGTTTTAATATTTGGAGCACTTTTAGGTACTTTTGTTTATGGCTTACTAAAAAAGAAGTTACCTCATTAAACAG
The DNA here is from genome assembly GCF_053601635.1 of Pontimicrobium sp. MEBiC01747. Lineage (NCBI taxonomy): Bacteria > Pseudomonadati > Bacteroidota > Flavobacteriia > Flavobacteriales > Flavobacteriaceae > Pontimicrobium > Pontimicrobium sp. MEBiC01747. The sequence goes on along the minus strand of NZ_JBSHNS010000392.1, from coordinate 12,509 downwards.
TAATCCATTATCTTTTTTTAATTGCGCATACTTAAAAAGTATTAATATGACAATTGACCACATAGACCATATTGTTTTAACTGTAAAAAATATTGAAGAGACAATTAAATTCTATACTGAAATTTTAGGCATGAAAGCTGTAACCTTTGGTACAGATAGAAAAGCCCTAACTTTTGGAAACCAGAAAATAAACCTTCACGAAAAAGGTAAAGAATTTATGCCAAAAGCTAATTTTCCAACCTGTGGGTCTAGTGACTTATGTTTTATTGTTTTAACAAAAATTGAACTCGTAAAACTAGAGATTGAAAATAAAGGAGTTAAAATTGTAGAAGGTGTAGTAGAAAGAACAGGAACTCTTGGAAGAATAAAATCAATATATCTAAGAGACCCAGACATGAACTTAATAGAATTAAGTAATTATATATAAATCACCACTAGTCTATTTAATGGTTAATGCAGCTATACTAGCCTAACTTTTACAGATATCCATTTAGTTTTTATTTATTAAATTAGTTACATATAACTAACTATATAAACGCTACTTAACACATCGATTATAAAGTCTATACAAGCATATACCTTTTAATTAACTATATCTTAAGTAAGTAGCTAACAAAACTTAAATAAAAGATATATTATGGAATCTACAGATTATATAATAATTAATGGATATAAACATGTTTCTTATAATACAGAGGTATTTTCAGAAAATATATTAATAGAAAAAAGTAAAGCTTTTCATGACTGGTTAGATAAAAGAAGATCTGTAAGAGATTTTTCAGATACGCCAGTACCAAAACAAGTTATAGAAAATTTAATAAAAAGTGCTTCTACTGCTCCATCTGGAGCTCACAAACAACCTTGGACATTCTGTGCTATCTCTAATCCTTTATTAAAAACACAAATTAGAAAAGAAGCAGAAATTGAAGAAAAAGAAAGTTACGAGAACAGAATGAGTGAACGCTGGAAAAGAGATCTAGCACCTCTAGCAACAGATATGCACAAACCTTTTTTAGAGATTGCGCCATGGTTAATTATAGCTTTTAAAAAAGTGTATGAACTTGGAGCAAACGGAGAAAAGCATAATAATTATTACGTAAATGAATCTATAGGAATTGCTTGTGGTATGTTAATTTCTGCAATTCATGATGCTGGTTTAGTAACATTAACACATACCCCTAGCCCAATGAATTTTTTAACAAAAATTTTAAATAGACCTTCAAACGAAAGGGCTTTTTTATTGCTTCCTGTTGGATATCCAAAACTTCCCACTTTTGTCCCCGATTTAAAAAGAAAAGCATTGGAGGAAGTCACCGTTTTTTACGAATAATAGGCCTTAACACATCCTTTTTATTTTTTTTCAATAGATATTGTAACGTTTTAAAAGATTGTGCGTCATATAAGTATCAATCAAAAAAATCACAACGCAATGAAAGAAGACAAACAATTATTAGTAATTACCCATTTAAGTCAATTAGTAACTTTATTAACAGGATTTGGTAGTTTAATCTTACCATTAATACTGTGGATTACTCAAAAAGAACGTGTTTACCAAATGGATAGCCATGGCAAAAGCATTATTAATTTTCAATTAAGTTTAATTATTTATGCCATAGTATGTGTGCCACTAATTTTATTATTTGGATTAGGTGCTTTAGGACTAATCATTTTAGGTATAGTAGCAGTTATATTTCCTATTATTAATGCCATTAAAGCTAGTAATGGAGAAACCCCATCATATCCTTTATCTCTTAATCTTATTAGTTAGTTAGTTTAAAATTTTCGAGATAAAAAAAGCGCTCACTATAAAGTGAGCGCTTTTGGTATTCTGTAGTTTTGTATTATTTTTTTATATACTTCCCTTTCTTACTACCAGCATAAATTTCATATTTTAAAAAACGAGATTCTAATTTTGCATTCTTTAAATGTATTTTTCGAGAAGGCCTTAAACCAACATGTTTAATAGATTCTATATTAGAGGTAATAAACCAAGCATCAGTGTTTGGGTAATTTTGCTTCAGGGTATCTCCTATTTGCTTATAAAATGTTTCCATTTCAATGTCTAAACGTTCTCCATAGGGTGGGTTAAACACCATGTGAAGTTTTCTATCGCCTCCTTTTTGAGTTTTAAAGAAATCCTCATGTTTAATAGTAATAAACTCTTCTAAATGTGCATTTTTAATATTGTCTTTTGCTTTTGTAACAGCACTTGGCGATTTATCGAAACCAAAAATTTTATAATGAAAATCTCTTGTTTTGTTTAATAAAGATTCTTCAATTTTTTCAAATAAATCTACATCCCAATCTTGCCAACGCTCAAAAGCAAATTCTTTACGCATTAAGTTTGGAGGAATATTACAAGCTATCATAGCTGCTTCGGCTAGCATGGTACCACTACCACACATAGGATCCATAAAATCCGATTGCCCATCCCAACCCGATAGCATTATTAACCCTGCAGCCAAAACTTCATTAATTGGCGCAATATTAGTAGCCATTTTATAACCTCTTTTATGTAACGAGTCTCCAGATGCGTCTAAAGAAATATTACACGTTTCTCTATCTATATGTACATTTATCTTTAAATCTGGAAACTTTAAATCTACATTTGGGCGTTCTCCTGTTGTATCTCTAAACTTGTCTACAATAGCATCTTTTGTTTTTTGAGAAATATACAACGAGTGCGTAAAAACTTTAGAGTTTAAAGTAGAATCTACCGCAATACTACCAGAAGGCTTCATGTATTTACTCCAATCCATTTTATAAACTTGATTGTATAAGTCTTTTTCATTTCTAACGCGAAATGTATGTATTGGTTTTAATATTTTTGTAGCAGTACGTAATGCTAAATTAGCTTTGTACATAAACCCTTTGTCTCCAACAAAACTAACATTACGTACACCAATTTTTACTTCACGTGCACCTAGTTGTGTTAACTCTTTAGATAATAACTCTTCAAAGCCAAATAAGGTTTTGGCTACCATTCTGAAATTTTCTTCCATTATTTTCGTCTAATAGATTGCAAAAATAGAGTATTTTTGCACGAAACTGACTATTAAGTAAAACCAGATTCTCATTTTCATGAGAAAAATTATGACAGAAAACGAAACAACATGGTATGCCTCTTGGTTTGATACCCCGTTTTACCACATATTATATAAAGATAGAGATTATACAGAAGCTGAAGCCTTTATGTTTAATCTTACCGAATATTTAAACATTCCTGAGCATGGTAAAATTTTAGATTTAGCCTGCGGAAAAGGTAGACATTCCATTCATTTAAATAAACTAGGTTTTAACGTAACTGGTGTGGATTTATCTGAAAATAGTATTGCTCATGCTAAACAATTTGAGAATGAAACTTTAAATTTTAAGGTTCATAACATGACCAAACCGTTTAATGAGGAGTTTGATGCTGTTTTTAACCTTTTTACAAGTTTTGGTTATTTTGACAATCCTGAGGATAATTTAAACACTATAAAAGCTATAAAAACTAATTTAAACGAAACTGGTTTTGGCGTTATTGATTTTATGAATAGTGATTATGTTATAGATAATTTAGTACCTGAAAATATAAAAACTGTTGATGGTATAGATTTTCACCAAAAACGCTCTGTTATTGATGGGTTTATAGTAAAAGATATTTCGTTTACTTATAAGGATAAAGCCTATCAATTTCAAGAACGCGTTAAAGCGTTAACTTTAGCAGATTTTGAAGCGTATTTTGAACAAGCGGGCATACATTTAATAGATATTTTCGGTGATTATAAATTACGTAAATTTGATAAAAAATCGTCCGAACGTTTAATCCTTATTTTTAAATAGCGAATGCTTACAATTATACTTCCTATTATTTCTGTAGTATTGGGTTTTTTAATTGTTTGGCTTTTAAAACCTAAACAAAACAAAAACCTCAAATTATTACTAGCATTTAGTGGTGCTTTTTTATTATCTATTACCGTATTTCACTTTTTACCAGAAGTGTATCATCATGATAGTAAACATGTAGGTTTATTTATAATGATTGGTATTTTGCTACAAATTATTTTAGAGTTTTTCTCTAAAGGCGCAGAACATGGCCATGTACATTTAGATAAAAATGCAACAAATTTTCCTTGGTTATTATTTATTAGTTTAAGTATACATAGTGTTTTAGAGGGTATCCCCATAGAAACACACCACAACTTAATGTATGGTGTTATTATACATAAACTACCTGTAGCTATTATTTTAGCTACATTTTTGTTAGCCTCAAAATTAAGCAGAATTAGTGCTTTATTATTTTTATTATTATTTGCACTAATGACTCCTTTTGGTATGTTTTTATCGGCCAATTTTAAGTTTATACAGACTTATTTTATGGAAATTTCTGCTATAGTAATCGGAATTTTCCTTCACATTTCTACAACTATTTTATTTGAAAGTAACGAAGGTCATAAATTTAATATTACAAAACTATTAACTATTGTTTCTGCTGTAGTTATTGCTTACTATATTTAATTAAAACTTATGTTCTCTAAGGAAGAATCAAGACAAATACGACAACTTTTTTGGACAAGCTTTGGAAAGTCTTTCCCAAGAAAATGGATTTTATATAATACAAAAATTAAAGGTTTTAGCTTTAAATTTCATTTTGATAATAAAACTGCTGCTGTATTTTTAGATTTAGAAGATGATTTAGAAAATAGAATTAAATATTGGGAGAAGCTACAATCTCTGCAAAATATACTTTTAAATGATTATTTACCCGATGCCATTTTTGAAGAAGAATATTATTTGGATAATGGTAAAGAAATTTCTAGAATTCATTTATATATAGATCAAAAAGTTTCTATTCATAATAAAAACTCTTGGCAAATGGTTATGGAGTTTTTTAATGAGAAAATGAGTGCTTTCGAAGCCTTCTTTGAAACGTATAAAGATATTATTAAAGACTAAATTATCTTGCCTTTAATAATATCTTTATGTCTTGCTAATAGTTACTATTCTATTTGTGTCATTTCATTAAGTACAAAATCTTCAACTGCTCCTTCCGTTGCTATAACATATTCGGCTAAATGCACATTATTCATATGTTTTTGCCAAAGCGCTTTATTTTTCCAATTTTCATAAAATAAAAATAAATTTTCATTTTCATTATCTTGGTGTAAATCGTAGTTTATACAGCCTTCTTCTGCTTTAGTTAAGTCTATTAACTTTAATAGTTCTCTTTTTACTAACTCTCGTTTATCTGCTTTAGCTAAAATTTTCGCTACAATTGTTAGTTTACTCATATGCTTAAACTTTTAAATCGTTTCTATTATTTTATCGATATCTATTCTAGATTTTGCTTTTTTATGAGGTTGATTACTATCCTCTTCGTCTCTATACCCTATAGCTACAGCAACTATTGTAGTATAGTTTTTGTTTTTTAGTATTTTATTGTAGTTCTCTGGCTCTATGCCTTCCATTGGTGTAGAATCTATTCCCATTTCTGCGCAAGCACTTAAAAAAATACCTAAGGCTAAATACACTTGTCTATCAAACCATGCTTTTATTTGTGCTTCGGGCATTGGTTTTATAAATTCTTTATAATAGTCTACTGCTCCTTTTGGTAATTCGCGTTCTATTTGCTCTTCAAATAAAGCTAAGTCATTAATTCTGTTAAATACAACAACTGTATCACAGTCTTGCACTTTACCTTTATTTAACCACGATACTTCAGACAGTTTGTACCTAATATCTTTATCTGATACAAATGTAAATTTCCATGGTTGACTATTTATAGATGACGGACTTAACCTTAAAGTTTCTTTTAAAGCTTTTTTATCTGCTTCTGTTATTTTCTTTACATTATTATACTTTTTTGTAGTATAACGCTTATTCATTAATTCTATAAAACTCATTTTAAATATTTTTTAATTACTATACTTTTTATAGTTGCAAAACTAAGTATAGTATTTTATCTTTGCAATAACGGTCTAAAAGGATAGTATAATTTTAACTTTAATTTATGCATACTTATAACGGAAAAGAATATCCATGCTGCGCAAGTTTAACAATGGGTATTATTGGAGGAAAATGGAAAACTGTAATTTTATATCATTTATTAAGTGATACTTTACGTTATAATGAATTAAGAAAAAAAATACCAACGGTTACAGAGCGCACGCTAAGTTTACAATTAAAAGCTTTAGAGGAGGATAATATTATACAACGTACAGTGTATACTACTAAACCTCCTTTAAAAGTAGAATATTCGTTAACCGACTTTGGTAAAACTCTTATTCCATTAATTAAATCGATAGCTAATTGGGGCGATTTTGTAATTGAAAATTATGCTTCTAAAAAAGGATAGTCTGTATAACCTTTTGCCGTACCACCTCCAAATAGTGTATGGTTATCTGTAATTTTATTTAATGGTGCATTAAGTTTAACACGTGTAGGATAATCTGGGTTTGTTAAAAAATGTCTACCAAAACCAACTAAATCTACCAAGTTATCGCCCAGCAATTCATTAGCTTCTTTTGGTGTTTTATTTCCTGTTGCAATTATTGTTTTACTAAATGTATCTCGTAGTTGATGTCTAAAACTAAGAGGTATTTGGGGAGCATCATCCCAGTCTGCCTCACATAAATGAATGTAGGTAATTCCTATATCTTCCATTTTTTTTGTGGCTAACTCAATAGTCTCTAAAATTTCGGGATCATTCATATCTTTAAAACTTATAAATGGAGATAAACGAACACCTGTTTTTTCTGAGCCTATTTCATTTACTACTGCTTTAGTTATTTCTGTTAATAGTCTAACTCTATTTTCTTTACTTCCACCATAGTCATCTACTCTAAAATTAGAGTTACTTCTTAAAAACTGATCTATTAAATAGCCATTTGCTCCATGAATTTCTACACCATCAAACCCAGCTTCTATAGCATTTTTAGCACCAATTCTAAATTCTTCAATAACTTGTGCAATATCTTCATTTTGCATCGCTTTGGGTGTCTCAACTGGTACAAAAGTGGCATCTCCATTGGGTGCTCCATCAAAAATATAAACTTTAGTTTCTTTCGCTATTTTTGCAGAGGGTCCTATTGGTTGTAATCCATTTACTTTAGAACTAGATACTCTACCTACATGCCATAATTGCAAAAATATTTTGCTTCCTTTTTTATGTACTTCATTTGTTATTAGTTTCCATCCTTCAATTTGCTCTTTAGTGTAAATTCCGGGTGTTTTAGAGTAACCTTTTCCTTGAAGTGATATTTGTGTTGCTTCTGTAATAATAAGTCCTGCCGATGCTCTTTGCCCGTAATATTCTGCCATTAATGCATTAGGGATATCTCCTGGTTGTGATGCTCTTGATCGTGTCATTGGCGCCATTAAAAAACGATTTTTTAATGAAATCCCTTCCATGTTATATGGTGTAAATAATGTATTTTTCATTTTTATTGTCTTTTATTTAATAATAAGTTTAATTTTTCTCGACTAAATATGGTTGTAAATCCTGCAAATATTCCTATAAGTAGAGGAACTAATAGTTCGGGTATTATGGTTGTAAACGTTACTCCTGATGCAAAAAATAGAACTGTTCCCAAAAATGTTGCTGGTACAAATTCTCCCCAATCTTCTATAATTTCAAGGAATATTAAAATTGTTGCTACCCAAAAAACAACAAAGGCTGTTACATATAATTCGGTTTGTGCTGGTGCCATTGTGTTTAAGTAAGCAATGGCATAAGTTCCAATAAGAGCAATAAAAATCCCCACAAAAAAGGCCAGTAACATTTTAAAGGATTTTTTCATATTGCATGCGTGCAAAAAGTAATTTGCCCAACCAAAAAATACAACCCATGCTTTTACAGCTAATACACCTGAAACCAATATTGCAAAGGCAGATATTAGCCCGACTAAAAGTGCGTGTAAGATTGCGTTTTTATACTTCATTGTCTATTTTTTAAATTCTACTGTTGTAAATATTAATGTTGTATTTCCAATATTTTCTAAATTATGAGTAAAAAAATTGGTAGTGTTTAAATTATTAAAATACTTAATATCATCTTTTTCATATTCTGTTTCTATTATTGCTCCATCTGCATAATAGGATCTTGATTTACCTTCATTTTTTACTGTATAGAAATAAGGTTTATTGTGTTTATGAAAGGGTAACGATTGTCCTGCTGGCAAATGTATACTCCAAACTTTTATAAAATCGTTTTCTAATAATAAGTGTTCTCCAACGGTTTCATTTTTTAAGTTTTCATTTAAGGATTTTTTCAAATCTGTTGTCCACAAGGCACTCCAATTACCGCTTTTATTTATTATTTTCATTTTCATTGTTAGAGTAGATTATAGTGTCAATTGAATAGTAATTTTTATTGATATGGTTTATTAATATATAAAAGAATAGAGCATAAATCATTTGCATTCCTGCCCAATCCCATTTTTCAATTAATGTAGAGCCTAAAAGCAACATGATAATTACTAATGCTCCTGTAATACTTGCTCTGTATGTAAATAATCCTATAATTAATAACAATCCAACTCCAAACTCTAAAAAGGGTAATATACTTCCCCATATTGCTACTAATGGAGTTGGGATTATGCTGTTTTTAAAGCTAGTTACCATCCACTCTTTAAATACTTCTAGTTTAGAGAAACGTGCCAAGCCATGCCCTAGAAAGTTTACTCCTATTGTTATACGCAATAATAGAAATGCTATTTGTTCTTGTCTCTTATTCATTTTTTAGTTTTTTAAAATCTAAAAAAAACACTTTCTGGGTTTTTAAATCCAGTAAGTTCCCAATCTTTCCCTAATTGAAATGGAAGATTATTTTGAGCATTACCAATGATTACTATTGTAATTATTACTAATTTGATAATGGTTTTTATTTTACTATTCTTTTAATAAGGTTTAAATAATTTAATTAAAACTCTAATAATTAATATACTAAAGCTCTTATTTGTTGTAGTCTATTTCTGAATTATCTATAGGTGTATTAGGGTCATCTTTTATCATTTTCGCAATTTCGTCTTTACGCATAAATACGACTCCTTCATGTTGTTTGGCATATTGTATAAATTGGTCTACTACATTTACAATGGCTGGGCCACCTCCTATTCTATCATGCAGGCTTATACTCATCATTCTTCTTTTAGTAGCTCCTTCTTGATATAATTGATTAAACTCTGTTTTTAGTTGAGCCATAAATTGGTCTGGACTCCAATTTTTACCAGCTATATTTACGATATCGTTATTTCGTAAAGTGTATGGCATAACAACAAAGTTTTTTCCTCTTACTTTGGTTATAAATGGTTCGTCTCTACTTAAATCATCTATATGATAAAGAAAATTAAGTTCTTGTAATACTTTTAGTGTATTTGGGCTTCTTCGTAACCAGTTACTATTGTAGCCAACACCCCTATGCCCTGTAATTGCTTCTACTGTATCTATTCCTTTTTTAACAAATGCTAATTCGTCTGCGTAAGATAAATTCCATTGATCGTTCCATGCTATTCCGTGTGCTGCTATTTCATGGCCTTCATTACTTATTGCTTTAGCAACTTCTGGGTATTTTATTGCTGCTTCTCCTACAATATGAGAAGTAACTTTTATATTGTGTTTGCTCCATAGGTTTAACATTCTGTAAACCCCTTCTTTTGCTCCATAACGAAACCAACTTTCTGCTGGTAAATCTGGATTTCCTTTTGGTAATGGATTTCCTGAAAATGGGCTTTCTGCCCCTTCTGGTTGTCCTCCTGTTTCAAACTGCATAGAAAATGAAATGACTAGTTGAGCTCCATTTGGCCAATACTTTCCTGAAGGTGCTTCTTGTTCTTTATGTTTTGCTTGAATGGCTCCTTTACTTTTTTCTTTACATGAGTACAGACCAAATAAACATACTACAATGAGGACTGCTGTTATTGTTGCTTTCATAATTTCTTATTCTAATTTATTAAGACAAAGGTAGAAGAGAACACAAGTATTAATGTTGTATAAATACATTGTATATTTGTATAAATATATCATTTAGAGTGTCAAAACGATTTTATATTACTAAAAACTTAGATGTACTTCAATTTGAAGCGGTTAACAACTGGGGATACCCTAGACATAAGCATCATTTTTTTGAACTGACTTTTATTATAAAAGGAAGAGGTTGGCATAAACTAAACGAGAGTACTATTGAATATAAGGAAGGGGATATATTTTTTTTAACACCAAAAGACGAACACGAATTTGTAGTTGTTGAGGCTACTATTTTTGGGATTATAAAATTTACTGAACAACTATTTTTAGAAAAAGCAAATGTAGCTTCAAGTAAGCATTGGAGGAAAAACCTAGAAACTGTTATTTTCTATTCTAATATTATACCTGAAAGCATCGTTGCTTATGATTCTGATAGAAAACAATTATTTAATTTATACGAATTAATTAAACACGAAATTGAAACTTCTTTAGTTTACAATAGAGCCGTGCTAATAGAGTTATTTGGAGCTTTACTTATTATTATTTCAAGGAATTTAAAATCTAGTACTAAAACGTTACACAATCCTCAGGTTTCTGATAAAGAAAAAATTGATACTATTTTAACTTATGTTAGGCAGCATGTTCTTGATAAAGAAAGAATTAAAATACAGTCTATTGCTAAAGCCTTTTACATGTCTCCAAATTATGTTAGTATCTTTATAAAAAAACACATTGGTATATCTATACAACAATATGTTATTCAAACCAAAGTAAAAATGGCAGAGCGTTTATTAAAGCAAACCAATTTAACTATTTCTGAAATTTCAGAAAAAACAGGTTTTGTAGATTCTAGTCATTTTAATAAAACATTTAAAAAATATGTAGGTAAAAACCCCAGTGAATGCCGTTAATGAATTAATTTGCTATTATTCTATTTCTGGTAATAAATAATTACATTTTTAGTTTCTGTATATCCTATTTTAAAATCTAATCTTCTAACATAGAGACTCCATTTAAATCTGTAGTTAATACATCACTCATATAATCAAAATAGGGTCTAATAGCTTTAAAAGCATCATCTACCTTATCTAAAAAATCTGAAGCTAAAACGTCTTTATCTGTAAATTTCCTAGTAAAAATAAATTGTTTCTTTTTTATTAAGTCTATAGCTGGATGCTCTTTACTAAATCCTTTAGGTGCCGTTTTTACTTCTTCTCCAACAAACTCTCCCCAAATACTTTTAAACGTTTTATTGTTTATAATATCTCGTATCTCTTGGTCGTCCATTTCAAACTCTTTACGAATGCGTAATAAATCTTCTTTAGCAGGTTCCCAAAACCCAGTAGCAATAAAACTCTCATTATTGGGTTGTAAGTGCAAATAATAACCGCCTCTAAGTCTTGGTTTTGTTCTGTGGAAAGCTCCTCCAAAATGGGTTTTATATGGTAGTTTGTTTTTAGAAAACCGAACGTCTCTATAAATTCTAAAAAGCTTTAATTTATCTATTTCGTCATGTACATTTAAACGTTCTAAAATAGCGTTATAGAATACTTTTATATTGCTTTCAAGTGCTTTAAATTCTGGTTTATTTTCATTAAACCAGTCTCTATTATTGTTTTTTTCTAATTTTTTAAAAAAAGGAAACACGTTTTTATCTACAGTAGTACTCATTATAAACTAAGTTTTAGATTTTAAATTTACAAAAGCTTTTAGCCTTATTCAAATGCAATGTTATTTAATATTAATCCCGATGCTGGGGCTATATAATAGATATGTCCAGAATAGTCTTCTTTTAAACTTGCTTTTATATCTTCTAGTGTACGTTTACCTTGCCCTAACTCTATTAGAATTCCCATCATTAAACGTATTTGATTACGCATAAAGCCTTTGCCTTTTACTTTTAGTAAATAGCTGTGTTCGGGAAAAAAATTTGCTGTATACTTTGTGTTTTTAACTAATTCGCAACTTAAAATGGTTCTGTTATATATACCGTTATCTGTTGGTTTATAGCAATAGTTTTTAAAGTAATGTTCGCCTTCAAACAACTTTGCGCCTTCAGCCATAAGCTCTATATCTAAATCGTCTAAAATTGTTGTCATAATTGGCGCACAAAAGGGATGAAATTTACCGCCAAAAGCAAACATATAAATGTATTCTTTAACTTTAGAGTGTTTTATAATATTAAACTTTGCATCAACTTCTCGTATACTTAAGGCACGAATGTCTTGCGGTAAATTATAATTAAACAACTCTAAAAAGGCATCAAAATCTTCAATAGGTGCTTTTAAAAATAACTCGAAAGCGGCATTTTCTGCAGAAACCATTGCATCTGTTCTACCAGAAACTAAGGTTTTAAAGTATTGTTTTTCAAGAATATAATTTAAGGTTCTATCTACCATTAAATGCAGTGTCTTTAAATTAGGTTGCTTTTGCCAACCATGAAAACGATAGCCTAGATATTGGATATTTATAACGTAGAAATACTTATTCAAAATAGTTTATTTAATAGCTTCGAAAGTAATCGATAATATGAGATTTAACAAAAATTTTATACATTGTAGAGC
>NZ_JBSHNS010000391.1:0-1740 GCF_053601635.1 Pontimicrobium sp. MEBiC01747 | reverse complement strand
TTCTGCAACACTAGACGCGACCTACACAGACGCTGTAGTCGCAGGAACTTGCGAAGGATCATTCGTAATTACCAGAACATGGACATTAACAGATAGCTGTGGTAACACTGCGCCAGAACAAACGCAAACCATCACGGTGTCCGATAATATCGCACCAACATTTACTGCACCTGCAGATATTGAAATATTTACAGATGCATCATGTAACTACGATGCTGGAGTAAACATTACAGGAGATGTTACAGACGAAGCAGATAACTGTTCTGCAACACTAGACGCGACCTATACAGACACTATAGTCGCTGGAACTTGCGAAGGATCATTCGTAATCACAAGAACATGGACATTAACAGATAGCTGTGGTAACACTGCGCCAGAACAAACACAAACCATTACGGTGTCTGATAATATTGCACCAACATTTACTGCACCGGCAGATATTGAGATATTTACAGATGCATCATGTAACTACGATGCTGGAGTAAACATTACAGGAGATGTTACAGACGAAGCAGATAACTGTTCTGCAACACTAGACGCGACCTATACAAACACTATAGTCGCTGGAACTTGCGAAGGATCATTCATAATCACAAGAACATGGACATTAACAGATAGCTGTGGTAACACTGCTCCAGAACAAACGCAAACCATTACCGTTTCCGATAATATCGCACCAACATTTACTGCTCCTGCAGATATTGAGATAGAATGTGATCAAGACCCTAATGACCTTACTATTACAGGTAATGTTACTGATGAAAATGACAACTGTTCTACAACATTAGATGCTACATACACAGACACAACTGCTTCTGGTAGCTGTGCTAATGAAAGCGTTATTACCAGAACTTGGACACTTGCTGATGATTGTGGCAATACAACAACACTAATACAAACTATTACGGTCTCTGATAATACAGCTCCAGATATTTCTAGTTGTAATATTACTAATCAATCTGTTGATTGTACAGCTACAGATAATCAAACAATTGCGGACCAATGGAATGCAGATAATATTGCTGCTCTTCAAGCTTGTAGTACAGATAATTGCGACACGGATTTAACAAATCAAGTAACTTCCGATTATGATTTTAATAATCTAAATACAGTATGTGGCCCTTGTGGAACTATTACTGTTAATTATACTGTAACTGATGATTGTGGAAACAGTTCTTCTATTGCTGTTACATTAACTTTTGGAGATGCTACAGGTCCAGACTTATCTAGTTGTACTGTAACAGATGAAATCATTGAATGTGATGCAACTAATAATGAAACTAATGCTAATCAATGGAATACAGATAATATTGCTGCAATTGAGGCATGTGCTAATGATATTTCAGTAGTAGTAACTTCTAATTACAATTATAATAATTTAGTCTCTACTTGTGGCCTTGGAGGTACTATTCCTGTTATTTACACAGCAACTGATGCTTGCGGAAATGTAACAAACCTTAATGCTACTTTAACTATCCAAGACTCTACTCCTCCAACATTTACTGCACCTGCAGATATCGAAATATTTACAGATGCATCATGTAACTACGATGCTGGAGTAAACATTACAGGAGATGTTACTGATGAAAATGACAACTGTTCTGCAACACTAGACGCGACCTACACAGACGCTGTAGTCGCAGGAACTTGCGAAGGATCATTCGTAATTACCAGAACATGGACATTAACAGATAGCTGTGGTAACACTGCGCCAGAACAAACGCAAACCATCACGGTGTC